>JBNKQT010000023.1:0-5402 GCA_050297115.1 Ensifer sp.
GTCGATCACCAGTTTCAGGCCCTCGGCCATGAAGGTTCCGGTTTCTTCGCGACCCTTCTTTTGGGTCAGCGTCTTGATATCCTTGATGATGGGATTGGAAAGGCTGGTGATTTCTTTAACCTGGCCAACCCGGCGGGGGCCTCGTTGTTTGTTATCTGTGGTCATTCCGGCACCCAGCGGCTGAAGAGAGAGGTGGAAAGCGCGCGACCCGGTGTTTTACCATCAAGGCCGCTTTCGCGAATGATCAATTCGCCGGATTCAACGGCACCGCCGCGTCCGCGCATGATCTCACGCATCAGTTCATGAATTGAATAGAAGCTAGCGCGGATGGAATAGGCTGTCAGCACGAGACCCCTGGCCTCAGGCGAAAGAAGTTCGCGGCAGATATCCAGCATGAGTGGCAGATGATCGAAGAGCTGCCATACCTCGCCATTTGGTCCGCGACCGAATTTTGGCGGGTCTGTCAAAATGATGTCATAGGTATTGCCGCGCCGTTCCTCGCGCAGGATGAACTTCATGGCATCATCGCAAATCCAACGGATGGGCGCATCGTCCATGCGGGCAAGCGCCTGATTTTCCCGTGCCCAGCCTATTGCTTTTTTGGACGCGTCCACATGGGTGACCTGTGCGCCAGCGCTAGCAGCAGCCAGGGAGGCAACACCCGTGTAGCCAAACAGGTTCAATACTTTCAGCGGGCGTTTGGACGCGCGGATTGTGTCCTGCATCCAGGACCAATGGGCCAACTGCTCGGGGAAAACGCCAACGTGACGAAAGCTTGTGAAGCGGCCGTGAAAATCGATATCGAGCAATTGCATCGGCCAAGTTTCACCCAGCGCCCCTTTGGGGAAACGCCAGCGGCCCATGCCATCTTCGTCCGTGTCGCCGGTAAAAATCGCGTCCGCGTTGTTCCATGTGCTCTCGGGCAGCGCTGGCTTCCAAAGCGCCTGTGCCTCAGGGCGCACGATCCTATATGGCCCGTATTGCTCCAGCTTTTGTCCCTCGCCGCTGTCAACGAGCTGAAAGGCGCCCGGCCCGCCGGTCTCCAATATCACCGGCACGCGTTCGACAGGCTTTTCGCCACTTCTTTGCGTCAGGGCGCGCTCATAGGCCATTGGCACCGAGGCCTTGGGTCGTTCGGCAGGCTTTCGTTTGGCCTGGTCGTTACGCGGCGTGGGGGCCTGTTTTTCCGTTCCGCGTTTTTTTGACGGGCCGGATTTGCGGCTCTGTCTCATGCTAGCTACATTTCCAAAGACAAATTTTCAGTTTTGCAGGCAATAGCATTCTCAGCCCACTTGGCAAAGCCGTTTCCATCGGTTCTATTTCAGGCCTACCTTTATCCAAGGCGTCAAATTCTGGGAGGAAATTGCAATGGATATGCATGGTGAGGAACGCATTGCGGCGTCCCGTCAAACGGTTTGGGAGGCGTTGAACAATCCTGACATTCTGAAAGCCTGTATTCCCGGCTGTCAGGAACTGGAAATGCAGTCGCCAACAGAGATGTCAGCGACCGTCAAAATCAAGATCGGTCCGGTTTCGGCAACCTTCAAGGGTGAGGTCACGCTTCAAAACCTCAACCCGCCGGAAAGCTATACAATCAGCGGAGAGGGCAAAGGCGGTGTCGCCGGATTTGCCAAGGGTGGCGCCGATGTCACGCTCGCCGAGGACGGTAATGACACCGTGCTGACCTACACTGTTGACGCGCAGATTGGAGGCAAGATAGCCCAGCTGGGCTCAAGGCTTATCGATTCTTCAGCAAAGAAACTTGCCGGACAATTTTTTGCCAATTTCAACAAGGCAGTCAGCGGCGAGGCTTAATCCTCAGCCACGCACCTAATTGGAAGACGAGGTCAGGAGCGTCTGCTCAGCCAATTCATCTGCACGCTTGCGCTGTGTGCCTGCCTCGCTCTGCCAGCGAGAGGCATCACGGGCGCTTTGACGTGCCTTTTTGCGGTATTTACCCTGGGTCCACCATGTGGCCAGTGAACCGATGACCATTCCCAAAATCAATGCGCCAAACAAGTAAACGAAGAAAGGTGCTGATAAAGACAGCAACTGGTCGCCCGGTTCGAAAGGGTTGAATGCCATTGTAACCGTTTGCCGATTGGCGACGGAAAGCACAATGAGAACAATGGCAATAGGCAGAACGATGATGATGTTGATCAGTTTTTTGACCATAGGGAACTCCGCAGTCTGCACAAACAGCCATTATGCGGGCGCAAACCCGCAGGAACTACTCTTACAAAATAGGCAAAGCGCTTGCTGAATCAAGCGCCATAAGGACGCATTGCAGCTTATTCCGCCTCGTCAGGGTTCAACCGCTCACGCAGCTCCTTGCCGGTCTTGAAGAACGGAACCCACTTTTCTTCCACGAACACAGCATCGCCGGTGCGGGGGTTGCGACCAGACCTTGAAGGCCGGTTTTTGACAGAAAACGCGCCGAAACCTCGAAGCTCAACACGATTGCCTGCAGCAAGCGCGTCGGTGATCTCGTCAAATACAGCATTTACAATATTCTCTATATCGCGGTGATACAGATGTGGATTGCGTGCAGCAACAATCTGCACCAACTCGGACTTTATCACGGTCTACCCCCTAGAAATCCGGAAATTAGTCGGCATCAACCTGCCAAACCGAGAGGAGACCGTCAAGGAACAACTTCTCTCCGAGAAGCTTTTTCAATGCGGTGGCTCCAATTGCTTGATTTTCGTCAATTAATCCAAAGGCTCTGAAAAGCGAAAGCGGCAGGCCAAAGCTCAAGCTCTCCTGCGGCTTCTTCCAGTCTCGAACCGGCAGTTCCGGGTCGACATCCACGCTCTTCAGATAGGCTTTGATTTCTTCCATGCCGCCAAGACGGTCTACGAGGCCATTGGCAAGCGCCTGGCGACCCGAAAAAATGGATCCGTCTGCGAGCTGCAAGGTTTCCGCGCGGCTCATTTCGCGCCGCTCGGCGACCAGGTCAACGAACCATGAATAACTGTCCTGAACCATGTTATTGATCATCACCTTGGCTTCTTCGGGCGGCGTGTGGAACGGGCTTGGCTCGGCCTTCATAGGAGATGATTTGATTTCCTCCAGTGAAACGCCGATCTTGTCCATCAGTTCCTTGGCCTGCGGATATTGGAAGATAACACCGATGGAACCGGTGATTGAGGTTTCACCAGCAACGATTTCATCGCCTGCTGCAGCAATCATATAACCGGCGGAAGCCGCCAGAGTACGGATATTGGAAACAACAGGCTTTTCAGCCGCCACTTTGCGAATGGCCTTGTAGATGGTTTCCCCACCGAAGGTGGTGCCGCCGGGCGAGGAAATGTCAACAATCAACGCTTTGACGTTTTTGGCCTTGGCAATACGCTCCAGGCGGTCGGTAAGCTCCTTGTCATCCTGAATGAGCCCGGAAATGGTGATCCTAGCAATCTGATTTCCATCGGCATCGAAATTGGGGGCAGCAAAACCAAACCACAGGCCGATAACCGCCAAAACCACAACGATAGCAGTTGCAACACGCCAAAAACTCACTTTACGGCGCAAGGCACGACGGTCCGCAATATTCTGCTCCACCCATTTCCTCCCAATTTCCAACATGTTTTCAAGGCAAAGGCTATGCCGATGCAACACAAGGCCGATTCAAGCTTATAGGAATATCGTTCAAGACATGCAATGTGCGCTTTTGCCTACTTCATGTTGCAACGGCATGCATTTAAACCTATTTCGAAGGCTCAAACAAAGAAAGTCAGCCTTGGGATGACCAGCGCCACCAACCAGAATCATATTGCGCAAGGGCCTGCTATGGATATGCGGGACTATGCGGCCGCGCTCAAGCATTCCAGGCGGGTGCGTGGGTTGAAGCTGCTTCTGCCGTTGGCAACGATTGTGATTGGCGGCGGCTTTGTGGCCGCATCTTTCCTGCGAGCCTCGCTTTTTGAAAATGTGACAATTGAAAGCGCGAAGATCGAAAACGGCAAGATCGTAATGGAAAAGCCCGCGCTTTCAGGCCGCAACGACGATGGCGTCGCCTATATGCTTCAGGCTACACGAGCCTTGCAGGATATTGTGTCACCAAACCTTATCACGCTGGAAAGCATCGCCGCCCAGTTGCCAGGACAAGACGGGCTGATGGCCAATATACGCGCGGCGATCGGCGAATTTGACCGTGACACGGAAAAGCTGGAACTGACCAAACCTTTCGACATTGACCTTTCAAACGGTGTGAACGCACATTTTCGCTCTGCCAGTGTTGAGCTGGCCAATGGAAAATTGACCTCGGACAAACCCGTATCAATCACGATGCCGGACACATCAATTGTTGCGAACAGGTTTGTAATGAAAGATAACGGGGGAAGCCTTATATTCGAGGGTGCGGTAAAAATCCTGCTGAACCCGGCTGTTCTTAAGAAAGAGGAAGAGTAAGTGCAGATCAACAGGAATAGCTTGGCGGCAATCGCCTATGCTGCATGCGTTGTATTTCTGGCGGGTCAGGCAACCGCGCAGGAAACATCGACACGCATGGATGGTCTTTCGCTTTCTTCTGATGAACCGATCCAGATTGAAAGTGACAAGCTTGAAATCAAGGACAAGGAAAAACGTGCGGAATTTACCGGTAATGTGAAAGTTGTGCAGGGCACGACAACGATTCGCTCAGGTGCCATGACCGTCTTCTACAATTCCGAGGGTGGCCCCGTTTCAGGCAGCGGCCCGGCCGATATTGACCACATTCTCATGACCCGGCGGGTTTTGTTGACCTCCGGCGAACAAACCGCGAGCGGCGATCGCGGCACATTTGACATGAAGACGGAAATTCTGACGCTTGAAGGCAAAAAGGTTGTTCTCACCGAGGGCGAGAATGTCTTTACCGGTTGCAAACTGACGGTTTTGATGGAAAGCGGTGAAGCTCAGCTTGAGGCTTGTGGCGGCCGTGTTCAAATTCAGCTCGACCCGAAATCAAAAAAGTAGAACCGGCAGACTGCACGTGAAAATTCCATTTTCCTCCCAACAGACCGCTGGCTCAGCTTCAGGCGGCAGCGACGATGAACGTTACGAAGGTACGCTCGCCGCGCGCCAGATCACCAAAACCTACAATAAACGACGCGTGGTCAATGGGGTTTCCATTATAGTGCGTCGCGGCGAGGCTGTAGGGCTTCTGGGGCCAAACGGCGCGGGCAAGACGACCTGCTTCTACATGGTGATCGGGCTGATCCCCTGCGACGCCGGCACGATCCAGATCGACGGTCTCGACGTCAGCGCGCTGCCCATGTACCGCCGCGCCCGTCTCGGCCTCGGCTACCTGCCGCAGGAAGCGTCGATCTTCCGGGGCCTTAGCGTCGAGGACAACATCCGTGCCGTACTCGAACTGGTCGAACCCGACCGGCTCGAACGCGCCCACCGGCTCGACTCGCTCCTCG
>JBNKQT010000024.1:0-3611 GCA_050297115.1 Ensifer sp.
GGCTCTATTCTGGGTGTTCCAGTACCCATCATCTGCATTCTGGCCGTTACTGCGATTGCTGCTTTCGTGCTTTATCGCACGCGCTATGGCCGTCACGTCGTGGCCGTAGGCTCCAGTCGTGATGTGGCGCGTTATTCGGGCATCAGCGTAGACAAGGTGCGCACGATTGCCTTCATGGTTCAGGGGCTTTGTGTGGCCATTGCCGTGTTGCTCTATGTGCCGCGCCTTGGCTCGACATCGGCCACGACCGGTATTTTGTGGGAGTTGCAGGCGATTACCGCTGTGGTTGTTGGCGGTACGGCGCTTAAAGGCGGTGCGGGCCGGGTTTGGGGCACCATTTGCGGTGCTTTCATTCTGGAACTCGTCGGCAACATCATGCTGCTTTCCAACTTCATCAGTGAATATCTGATCGCCACCATTCAGGGGTCGATCATCATTATTGCGATGCTCGTTCAGCGCTCGCTGACGCGCAAATCGTAATCGCATGCCGGGTAAAAGGGGCCCCGGTTCATGGAGGAAGCCTCTAAACTACAGGGAGTGAACTATGATCAAGAAACTGTTGACCACAGCGGTGGTTGCGTTCGGTCTGGCGGGGGCGTCATACGCCCAGGACGCCAAGACCATCGGCGTTTCCATTCCGGCTGCCGACCATGGCTGGACTGCAGGCGTTGTCTATCATGCCGAACGTGTGGCAGACCTCATCAAGGCCGAATACCCGGACGCTAATGTGATTGTGAAAACATCACCGGACCCGGCAAGTCAGGCAAATGCCATTCAGGATCTGGCCGTTCAGGGGTTGGATGCGCTGGTGATTTTGCCGACCGACCCGGACCCGCTGGTAAATGCCATCCGTCAGGTTAAGAACAGCGGCACATTCGTCACCATCGTTGACCGTGCGCCGAGCGTGAATGACAGCTCTGTTCGCAATCTTTATGTGGCGGGCAACAATCCGGCACTTGGTGAAGTGGCCGGTGAATATATCAAGTCCAAAACACCGGACGCCAAAGTTGTTGTCATCCGTGGACTGCCGATCCCGATTGACCAGCAGCGTCAGGACGGTTTTGACAAGGGTATTGAGGGCTCCAACATCGAAGTGCTCGATCGCCAATATGGTAACTGGAACCGCGACGATGCGTTCAAGGTCATGCAGGACTACCTCACGAAATATCCCAAAATTGATGTCGTATGGTGCCAGGATGACGATATGGCTGTCGGCGTGCTTCAGGCCATCGAACAGGCAGGTCGCAAGGATATCCAGTATATCGTCGGCGGTGCCGGCTCCAAGGATATGATCAAGCGTGTCATGGACGGCGACCCGCTTGTGCCGGTTGACGTTCTGTATCCGCCGGCAATGGTCGGTACAGCCATGCAGCTGACCGCTGCAGCGCTCTACAGCCAGGTTCCGGTTGCTGGTACCTACACGCTGGATGCAACGCTGGTTACGCCTGAAAATGCGGCAGAATATTACTTCCCGGATTCACCTTTCTAAGGCTGATCATTCCATTTGAGCGATATGTGCCTGCCCGGCTTTTCGGGCAGGCACCTTTTGAAAAAAATACGAATTCGATGTGCCGGATTTCAGTTTTGTGAGGCTTGACAAAACACCTCGCCAGACTGTGCTCTACCACCCAGTTTTTTAGGAGGAAACAAATGCGGACAATCAAAGGACCGGGACTCTTTCTGGCGCAGTTTGCCGGTGATGAGGCGCCTTTCAACTCTTGGGATTCCATTACCAAATGGGCTGCCGATTGCGGCTATGTTGGCGTGCAGATTCCCACCTGGGACGGCCGCCTTTTCGATCTCGACAAGGCTGCGCAATCGAAAGACTATTGCGATGAAATTGCCGGTGTGGCCAAGGCCAACGGCGTTGTTGTTACCGAACTTTCCACGCACCTGCAGGGCCAGCTTGTGGCCGTTCATCCAGCCTATGACGAGCCCTTTGACGGTTTTGCTGCCGACCATGTGAAGGGCAATCCGAAGGCCCGTCAGGAATGGGCCGTTGATCAGGTGAAAAAGGCGCTGACAGCGTCCAAAAATCTTGGCCTTAGCGAGATGGCAAGCTTTTCAGGCGCGCTCTGCTGGCCGTTCCTTTATCCGTGGCCGCAGCGCCCGCAAGGGTTGGCTGAAACTGCGTTTGATGAACTTGCCCGCCGCTGGACGCCGATCCTCAATCACGCTGATGAATGTGGTGTGGACATCTGCTACGAAATTCACCCGGGTGAAGATCTGCATGATGGTGTGACATTCGAGATGTTTCTGGAGCGCGTGAAGAACCATCCGCGTGCCAACATGCTTTATGATCCCTCGCACTATGTGCTGCAGTGCCTCGACTATATTGATCACATCGACATCTATCACGAGCGCATCAAGATGTTTCACGTCAAGGATGCCGAGTTTAACCCGACGGGCCGTCAGGGCGTTTATGGTGGTTTCCAGCCGTGGGTGGACCGCGCAGGGCGCTTCCGCTCGACAGGTGACGGGCAGGTGGATTTCGGCGCGATCTTCTCCAAGCTTTCAGCTTACGACTTTGCCGGCTGGGCAGTGGTGGAATGGGAGTGCTGCCTGAAACACCCTGAAGATGGAGCACGTGAAGGCGCGCAATTTGTGAAAGACCACATCATCCGGGTTACGGAAAAAGCCTTTGACGACTTTGCCGGTGGCGGAGCCGATGAGGCCGCCAACCGGCGTATGCTGGGTCTCTAGGCCAAGGCTTCAAGGGCGGAAAGATCGGCATTTTCGAGAATTTCGAAATTCTGCTCGATCTTTTCGTCCGACCAGTTCCACCAGGAAATGTTCAGGAGCCTTTCCACGATATGAGGTTCGAATCGCATTCGGATAACCTTCGCGGGATTGCCGCCGACAATAGAATAGGGCGGCACATCGCGCGTGACTACAGAGGCCGCGGCGATAATCGCGCCGTCGCCAATCGTTACGCCGGGCATGATGGTTGCGTTGTGACCAATCCACACATCGTTGCCAACGACGGTGTTCTTGAATGGCAGGTCGGGGTAACCACCGGTTTCAGCCAGATTGAACGAGCGGAACGGATAGGTGGAAAAGCCATCTGCCTTGTGGTTGGCGGAGCTGGTGATGAAGAAAGCACCGCGGGCGATCTGGACGAATTTTCCAATGGTCAGCGTCTCGTTGCTGAATGGATAAAGATAGGGCGCGAGGATGGAGGCGGTTTCTTCCACCGTTCCCGCGTGGGTGAAATAGCTGAATGCGCCGATCTCGATGCGTGGATGATCAATGGCGTTTTTCAGTTGAACAGTTTCGGTATAGACCGTGCCATCGGGCAGGGTAATGGGATGCACGGCATCGGGTTTTAGAAATTGCATGAGATAAGACCTCTCGGAATCGGGGTATTGATTTCAACGCGCAGTTGGCGCGCCGTTTCCGGGTTGGCCCCAAAGGGCAGGCCTTACTTGTTCATTGTCAGGGTCTCCTTGAAGGATGAGACCAATATAGGGATCGGGTGGCAAATTGCCAGACCCGAATGGAAACGGGAGAAACAGTCATGACCATCAAGGGTACGAACGAAAAGCATGGAAACCGCATCAGGCTCGGCATGGTGGGTGGCGGTTCGGGCGCCTTTATTGGCGGTGTTCACC
>JBNKQT010000025.1:0-3964 GCA_050297115.1 Ensifer sp.
GGGCGTTGCTGACCGTGGTGCATCCATCCGCGTTCCGCATTCTTTCGTGAAGAACGACTACAAGGGTTACCTTGAAGATCGTCGCCCGAACTCTCAAGGCGACCCCTATGCGATCGCTTCGCAGGTTCTCAAGACGATTGCTGAAGTTCCGCTTCCTTCCGAAGCTGCTGCATAACGAGCTTTCATTAAGCTGGACTATTTCATCATGAAATACTCGTAAGGCCGGGACAGGCAACTGTCCCGGCTTTTTCCTTTTCTGCATCATCCACGTTCGTTTTAGTCCGGGCGGACGATGTCATATTCGGTTACGAAAACCAAAATAGGCCTCCGATAAAATGGGAGGTGAAGAATATGAGAGTGCTGGTTATTGCAGTGACAATATGCCTTGTTGCATCCCCTGGTATGGCCATCAATCGCTATTACTCAGAGGCGCTGACGCCCGGTCAGATCAATAGAATCCTTGAGCGAGAAGGCGAAATCATTCTCTGGTATCCGGGAAAGTACAACGGTGCATTGAAACGTTACAGCAGGTTTGTTGTCAGTGCGGCATCTTGTGGTGCAGGGGGAGTCGCTAAAACAGCGACCATTGAGGCGAAGGAAGGTGCACAGGCTTCGCTGACTTTTTGCGCGCGTAAGGCAGGTGGTTCGGTATCGCAAATCTCCTCTTCACCTCCTGCATCCGGTTCCGGGCCAGCTTCTGCGCCTGATCCAGCTCCGAGCCCGAGCCCGAGCCCGAGCCCGGGCCCGGAGCCGGGGCCTGTTGGCTTGACTGATTAGTCTACGGGTTGAGCCCTGTGGTGACAATTTGCAGGGCAGGCCCGGGTAACGGGGCCTGCCGTATTGCTGTGTTGCCATTGCGCACTATTCTCTTATACTTTTTTGATATTGGTACTGTCTTCAGCGGCATTTTTATCGCAATGGAATTTGAGAATATTGTAACGCAGATTTATGAAACGTTGCTCACGGAAGGTGGAAACCTTGATGGGCTGATGTGCCATATTGCCGACCATTGTGGTGCCATGACCGCCTCCATGGCGATCAATCATCCTCTGGGTGGAATGAACAGAGCGGTCACGCCGCGTGTTGATCCTCACATGATGGCAAACTATCTGAACCACTGGGTGTCAAAAGACACAATCTTTCAGCGCGCTGCCACGATGCCAGTGGGGCATATTGGTCGCCTGCAGAACAATGAATACGATAATTTCCGTAGATCAGCGCTTTATCATGAAGGTTGGAAAGCTAGTGGATTGGGCGTCGAGCGTCGCTTTGTCAACGTTGTCAAGAAAAGTGGGCACCTGGTAAATTTTGCGATTTTTACCGATCCGGGAACTGAGCAATTTTCAACAGATGTTGAAGACAAGCTGCGCGTATTTGTTCCGCACATCAAGCATGCCATGGACTTGGTAATTCGCTCTCGTCAATTGGAAATTGAGCGGCGTGCTGTAAAACTGACAGGTGGGCAGGCAGGCAAGGCGTTATTCGTCCTCAATCATGGCGGGCAGATTGCCTATGCCGATGAGCAGGCGATAGATCTGCTGAATCGAATTTCCGGCTTGAGGGTGCATAAGGGAGTGCTGAGGCTTTTAACCCCGGAAAATGACGCACATTTCCAGCGTCAGCTTCAATGCAGCACCAAGGGTGGCCTTGATGCTGCAGACTTCACATCTATTTATTGGCGAGACCCCAGGAATGGCGGTTTGTTCGAGCTTGAGGTTATCCCGTGTGTGCATGACCTCGGGCGCTCAATGCTCTCACCTGAGGATGAAGCGGCCTCCTGCGCTTTTGTGATCGTGACTGATCACGCGGCTATACAGAAGCAGATGCTGGATTTTATGCAAAGCCAATTCGAATTGACCTATGCAGAATCCTTGCTGGCGGTTGAAATCATGAAAGGTGACGGCCGTGAAAATGCCGCCAAACGGTGTGGTATTGCCCTCAATACTGCGCGGGCTCATCTTCGCAGTATCTACGCGAAAATGGGAGTCGAAAGTCAGCCGCAAATGATTGCGAAAGCGCACAGACGATTTCGCCGGTATCAGTTTGATGCGCTTTGAAATCATCGCAGTGCCGACTGTTTCAATCTAGAATTTAGAGCTTGAAATCCGGCTCAGGGCGCCCCTTTACCGAGACGCCAAGGTCAAACGTGCAGCCGGCCAGCGGTTCGCGGGAAAGCTGTTCTGCATCCATGTGCTCCTGAGCCGATGTGACTAGAATGCGGTCAATGGCAGGGCCTATGAAGGCTGGGCAGGTCGTGTGCGATGTTGGCAGTTTGTAGATAGCATTCTTGTTGCCCTCCGGGTCGTAAACCTGGACTTCGCCCTGGCCCCACCGAGCATTCCAGATATTGCCATCTGCATCGCAGATTGCACCATCGCAACCGCCGGGATTGCCGCGCTCGTCGGAGAAAACCTGCGGCGCCCCTGCCGGCAGCCCTGTTTTGGGGTCGAGCGCGACCATTTTCAGGACATTTTCCATTGTGTCGACAAAATACGCCGTGGTCCCGTCGGGCGAAAAGCAAATGGCATTGGGAATGGAAATACCTGAATAAAGCTTGGTCACGGTGGTCCCTGCAACATGGTATATGGAGCCCGCGCCCTGGCGGTCGTCCTCCTCCTTGGTCATGGTGCCAAACCACAATGCGCCGGATTGGTGAACCCGTCCGTCGTTGGAGCGCATATGGGGCTGGTCATCCTCTATGGGGGCCACAAGCTCCATCGTGCCACTTTCGACGTCGCGTATATAGAGACCGTGTTCGGAGATGATCGCCTGACGTTTATCATCAATGCGGGCCAAAACGGAGCTCATGGCTGGCAATTGATGCACTTGTTTCTCATTTGTATCGAGATTGAGCGAATGCAATTCCTTGTCAACAATGTTGAACCAGTAAGCCGTATTTGTATGCGGGTCGTAAGTTGGACCTTCACCCAGATAAAGTCCGGCTTCGCAAAGCGCTTTTCCTGCAAATTCGTGTGTTTTTATCGTCAAGGTGGGTTCCTCCTGTTGCACGCTTATACTGGTTCAACAGAAGAGAGAAAAGCGTGATTGAAAATTGTGTCTGCTTAAATATGTTGCGTTGCACAAAAAATAGCGCTAGTTCATTCTCTCAACATGGCTCCAAACGATCTCACGATATTGGTCATTGACGAAAACAAGCTGCGCGCTTCTGTTATTGAAACAGGTCTGCGTGAGGCTGGCCACGCCCGTGTGACTATATTGAATGAAGTCTACGGTGCCGCACGCCGCATAGAAGAGCTTCAGCCCGATGTGATCGTGATCGATCTGGAAAGCCCGAACCGCGATATGCTGGAAGCAATGTTTCAGCTGTCCCGCTCGGTGAAGCGCCCCATTGCCATGTTTGTCGACAAGTCAGACCAACGCTCTATTGAAGATGCTGTTGAAGCGGGCGTTTCTGCTTACGTCGTGGATGGCCTGAAGCAGGATCGTGTCAAAACCATTCTTGATATGGCGGTTAGTCGTTTCAACGCCTATTCGCGCATGGAGCGTGAGCTTGCGGAAGCCAAAAGCGAGCTGGAAGGGCGCAAGGTGGTTGATCGTGCCAAGGGCATTTTGATGAAGACGCGAGGCTTGAGTGAGGACGAGGCCTATAAGCTTATGCGTAAGACGGCCATGAACCAGAACAGAAAGGTTGCCGAAATCGCCCAAAGTCTGGTGATGGCCGCTGACCTTTTGGGAGATGATTTATGAGTGCGACGCAGGAAATCACCGCTGGCTTCATGCCGCTGATGGATAGCGCCATTCTGGTTGCCGCAGCCGAACTTGGTTTCGCCGAGGGCGAGAACCTCAAGCTTAACCTGGTGCGCGAAACCTCATGGGCCAATATTCGCGACCGCATTGCCGTTGGCCATTTTCAGGCCGCCCAGATGCTGGGCCCTATGCCTATTGCCTCCAATCTGGGGCTCTCGCCATTGCCTGTGAAACTCGTTGTGCCCATGGCCGTTGG
>JBNKQT010000026.1:0-6906 GCA_050297115.1 Ensifer sp.
GGCAGCGCCGGCACCAGCACCAAGGTCTGCTGCACGCACGGGTTTTTCAGCCGCAACCATGGAGGCAAGCAGCATGGCATCCATGCCAGAGCGGTGCCCGCCCTTTGCAGGCTGGACGACATGAAACCGGCCAAAATGGAATGCGTCGACGGTGGCATCCGTCATCTCAATCTTTCTCCTCACGGAGTTCGGCACCCAAGCCAGCGCCACGCACGATCTCACGCGCCTCATCCACACGCTCTGAATCCACCATGAAACGGCGTGGAATCGCCCCCAAGCTGCCCTCCAGAATACTCATACCCTGATCTGCAATGAAACAGGCAATTCCAGCCTCTTTCATCAGGCTTTCGAGCAACGAAAGCATAACCGGATCATTTGTGCGCACAATTTCCAGCATATTTATGCATTTCCTTTATCAATTCCGCTTGATGCGCCAAATCGCCTCTTGCCGCCCATACCCAGATTTTTCTATGTTAGGTCAACTATAAAATTCGAGGAGTCCGGGCGTGGGTGTTGTCATACCGCTTGAGGAAAACAAAAACAAACAAGCTTCCGTGAAGCCGCTGGTCGATCTGACCAGGAACGGTATGGAACGAGTAAACCGGCTTATCCTTTCAAAGGCGGGTTCTGATGTTCAGATGATCCCCGAGGTTGCCAACCACCTGATTTCATCTGGTGGCAAACGCCTGCGGCCCATGCTGACACTCGCTGCTGCTTCCCTCTACGGTTATGAGGGTGAGCATGATGTGCTTCTGGCCTGCGCGGTTGAGTTTATGCACACAGCCACGCTGCTGCACGATGATGTGGTGGACGAAAGCGCCATGCGCCGTGGTAAATCCACCGCGCGCATGATCTGGGGCAACCAGGCAAGCGTCCTCGTCGGCGATTTCCTGCTCGGTCAGGCTTTCAAGATGATGGTGGATGCGGGCTCCATGGATGCTCTCGACGTACTCTCCACAGCCGCCACCGTGATTGCCGAAGGCGAAGTAATGCAGCTTTCCGCCGCCAAGAATATGGAAACGACGGAAGATGACTATCTGGCCGTTGTTCGCGCCAAGACAGCGGCGCTGTTTGCAGCTGCGGCTGAAGTTGGCCCCATCATTGCCAACAAGGGCAAGGCAGAGCGCAACGCGCTGAAGTCTTATGGCATGAACCTTGGCCTTGCCTTCCAGCTGGTTGATGATGTTCTCGACTATGGCGGCAAGGTCGCCGAACTGGGCAAGAACACCGGTGACGATTTCCGGGAGGGCAAGATCACTCTGCCGGTGATCCTCGCATATCGCCGCGGCACCGAGGATGAACGGGCTTTCTGGCGCAAGGCCATTGAAGAGGGCGAATCCAGTGATGAAAACCTGGAAAAAGCCATCGGCCTGATCAACAAATATGGCAGTCTGGCTGACACGATTACACGTGCACGCCACTATGGCACAATTGCCAGTGATGCTCTTGCACCTTTGCCGGACAGCCCTATGAAAAGTGCGCTTCTGGAAGTGATTGATTTCTGCATTGAGCGCATCAACTAGGCCCTACGAAATACACGGCGTGCAATTAGTTGCGACATTGCTTCAAAAAAGCCATTCTCATGCCAGAATCACGGGGGAAATGAGACTGCGTCTTGCCCCCTTTGCTAGCTTGGCGCCTTGTCCGGGAAAGGTCATAAAATGCTAAAACACAAGATCGTGCGGCTGTTGTCAGGTGTCGCCATGGCGCTCGCGCTGGCTTCGGGTACACCCAGCCTTACGATGGCCGAGACCAAGGCACAGGAAACCGTAAATTTTGACCCCACATCGGTGGATAGTTTTGCGGGCGCCTTTCTGGCTGCCTTCACCGCCGATGTCAGTGGTGACCATCAAATGGCGGTGGATCTTTACCAGACAGCGCTTCTTTTTGAGCCTGACAATATTCAGATCAAAGAGCGTTTGATGATCAACCTGCTGCTGAATGGCAATTTTGACGAGGGCGTTGTCGCTGCCCGAGAACTGAAGGACGATGCTGCGGTAGAACGCATCACAACGCTTGTTCTTGGTCTTGATGCCATTCGCGATGGTGATTCCAAAGCCGCCACGGCTGCATTTGAAGCGCCCCGCAGCAACGACCTTGACCGACTGATGGACGGTCTTTTGAAAGGATGGGCGCAATTTTCCGGCGGCGCCAATGCGGAGGCGGTTGCAACCGTTGATGCGTTGGATGGCCCCGAATGGTTTGCCATTTTCAAGAATTATACCGCAGGCGTAATGTCAATTGCAGCCGGCGACCACACTGCCGCAAGGCGTTATCTGCGGGATGTGATTTCAGACAGGATGGGCGGCGCGACAGCGCAAGATCTTTATCTGCGTTCAGTTATTTCGCTTGCCACCCTTGAGGCTTCAAATGGGGACAAGCAAAAGGCCTTTGATGTGCTCGCAGCCAGCGAAGAAATCACCGGTCGCTCCGGCCCTCTTCAGATCGTTCGAGAAATGATTGAAGCGGGAAAACCGCCGAAACAGGAAGTCAACAATGCTGCAGACGGCGCAGCTTCCGTGCTCTTTGGCATTGGCGCGGCCCTCAATCAATCTGCCGGTGGTGGACCGGGTGCTGGAGAGATCGTAACCGTCTATCTGCAGGCAGCAAAGGCGCTGGACCCCAATGCCGCAGACACACTTCTCGTGCTTGGCAATCTCAACGACACATTGAGAAAGCAGGACCAGGCTATCGAATATTACAAGCAGATTGGACAGGATTCACCGTTCCATCGCCTTTCAGAATTGCAGCTCGGGCTCGATCTGGCACAGATTGGCGATAAGGAGGAAGCCAAAGGGCGCTTGAAGGGTCTGATTGACGAAGACCCGCGCGATTTCCGGGCTTACCTTGCCTATGGCAGCGTGCTTTCCGAAGCCAAGGACTACCGTGCCATGGCTGACAATTTTGATGCCGCGGTTGCAGCAATTGGCGAAACTCCCTCACGCGAGCATTGGGGCATTTTCTATCAGCGTGGTATCGCCTACGAACGGCTGAAAGAATGGGACAAAGCCGAGCCGAGCTTTCAGAAAGCGCTTGAACTTTATCCCGACCAACCGCAGGTCCTCAACTATCTTGGCTATTCCTGGGTCGACAGAAACGAGAATCTCGATGAAGCCATGGATATGATTTCCAGGGCTGTGGAGCTTCGCCCCAACGACGGCTACATCGTCGACTCTCTTGGCTGGGCGCACTACCGGCTTGGCCAGTTTGAGGATGCCGTTACCAACCTTGAGCGCGCGGTTGCCTTGATGGAGAGCGACCCGACCATCAACGACCATTTGGGCGATGCCTACTGGCGCGTTGGCCGCAAACTTGAGGCAACCTTCCAATGGAAACGCGCACTTGAAGCCAACACGGAAGAAAACAGCGATTTGAACAATGCTGAAATTGAGCGCAAGCTGAAGGAAGGCCTGCCGCCGCTGGACGGCAAAACACCTGTGGAAGCTGGTGCTGAGGACAAAAAATCCTGATTGCACTTTGCCTCATCGGAGTTCTTCCGCAATGACTAAGCGCTGGGATGAAACGGAACTTGCACCTGCGAAAATTAACCTCGCGTTGCACGTGACTGGCCGCCTGCCGAATGGATTTCATACACTTGAGACCCTGGTAACCTTCGCTGATCAAGGGGATGTTGTTTACATCAAATCAGCTGAGCAAGATGCGTTCTCTGTCGGCGGACGGTTTGGCGATGCGCTGATCGCTGATGATGAAATAGAGACAAACCTTGTTTTGCGCGCGCGTGATGGGCTACGCGAGGCGCACAGCAGCCAGAACGATACAAAGCCCGTCCATATTCACCTTGAAAAGAATCTGCCCATTGCCTCGGGCGTAGGCGGTGGCTCCGCCGATGCTGCGGCTACGCTTCGGGCACTGATGCGTCATTGGAACACTACCCCGCCTCAAGCCAGACTGGACGCCCTGAGCCTGCAGTTGGGGGCAGATGTGCCCATGTGCCTTGCAGGCAGGCCTCTATTAGCCCGTGGTGTTGGTGAAGAGATTACCTTTATCGAGGATTTCCCCTCCTTTAGCATGATCCTCGCCAATCCACTGATTGAGGTTTCAACGCCCGATATTTTCCGACGCCTTAAAAGCCGCGAAAATGCGCCCTTGCCTGCGCTGCCTGAAATGCCTGTAGACTGGCTGCCATTCATTGCAACGTTGCGCAACGATCTGGAGCCCCCTGCCCGTGAGCTTGTAGGTGAAATCGGTGAGGTCACAAAACAACTCAAGGCGGTCGGAGCGGCGATTGCACGCATGTCCGGTTCAGGAGCAACCTGTTTCGGCCTATTCACCGATCCAGCCCAGGCAGATGCGGCAATGGCGTCACTTGAGGCTGCCTGTCCAGGCTGGTACTTTCTGAGAACCAACACCGTCCAGGAGAGACGTTAATGTCCAGCCCGAAAGAAGAACGCGCCTTTATTCCACTGGGCATTGCAGTGCTAACAGTTTCCGACACCCGTGCGCTTGAAGATGACAAGTCCGGAAAAACCCTGGCCGATCGCATTCTTCACGCAGGCCACAGACTTGCGGCCCGCGAGATCGTGACAGACGACAAGGAAAAAATTCGGGCCAAGGTTGAGGCTTGGACCAACGACAAGGCAATCGATGTGGTGATAACGACAGGTGGAACCGGCTTTACGGGCCGCGATGTGACGCCTGAAGCGCTGGAACCTCTTTTTGAGAAGAGGATGGATGGCTTCTCTGCCATCTTTCACCGCATTTCGTTTGAGAAAATTGGTACATCCACGATCCAGTCGCGCGCCACTGGCGGTGTTGCCAACGCCACCTACATATTCGTACTGCCCGGTTCACCGGGGGCCTGCAAGGATGCATGGGACGGCATCTTGAAAGACCAACTCGACTATCGGCATATGCCTTGCAATTTCGTTGAAATCATGCCGCGTTTGGACGAACATCTCAAACGCACAAAAAGCTGATATCAGGAAGCCTTGCGCGTATTGGCGGCCACCCATGCAGGGGCGATTTCGGTGCGAAGCTTCCTTCTTTTCACGCCTTTGGCAATATCATTCAACCCCATGCCACTTCGAGCGCGGCTCATTGCCTGGCGCTTGGAAAGAATGAGACCATTTTCCAGCGGCGATTGCCTGCCAAAACGCCGCCTGAATGGCTTGCGGTGGATCTTGGAAGGTGTGAAGCTAACCGCATCCTTGCCCATGGCAAGGTATTCCAGTAGTTCCTCAACCCAGCCTGACTGCAGGCGAGCACCCGGCTCCAGAAAAAGCAGCCATTCGCCCCGCGCAGATGCCATCACTTCACGGATATCCCAATGGGCATGAAACCGCGCGCCCGCCGCATCGGCCAGCGCCTGAATTCCATCGCCAGACCCCTTGTCGAGAATGATGACATCACTCACAAGCCCCTCCACGGCACCAATTACAAGCGCTGAGAGCGTGTGGGCGGCTTCTACCTCGTGGTCCTGACATTCCATAATAATCGTCAACATGCGCAACACTTAGCGCATTGCACCGCACAACGCCACATTTCCATCACATAGAATTTTGTTCTTGATATGTTCCTCTATCCAAGATAGGAATATAATCATTGATCGGGGGCGCGAGTCGTCGGTTTGAAGGGAGAAATCAATGGCTGTGCATATGCATTTGGATGGGCGAACTTTTGACCCCGGTCACGGGTCGGATGTAGCCAATGCGCTGGCTGATGCCGGTGGCGAACGCATTGACCTTGGCCGCAGGCGCGGTAGAGGCGCTGGCATGAACCCGTCGGGCCGGTTTGAAACACACTCGAAAACGGAGTTTGATGATGGTTGGCAATCACTGGAAGATCTGCCACCCTTCAAAACCGAAACGCAGGTTGAGAAACCACGTACAGCATTAACGCGCAATGCGTCACCTGATATTCCGTTTGACCGCTCCATCAATCCGTACCGGGGATGTGAGCATGGCTGCGTCTATTGTTTTGCCCGCCCGACCCATTCCTATATGGGACTTTCCGCTGGATTGGATTTTGAGGCAAAGTTATTTGCCAAGCCCGATGTGCCAAAGCTTCTTGAGCGTGAGCTGGCAAAACCGGGTTACAAACCGCGCACAATCGCCATCGGAACCAATACGGATGCCTATCAGCCGATTGAGCGGAAATGGCGCATCATGCGTCAGATTCTGGAAGTGCTGGAAGCGGCGAACCACCCCGTGAGCATTGTCACAAAATCCGCATTGGTGATGCGCGATGTCGATATTCTAGCACGCATGGCGGAGCGTGGCCTGGCCAAGGTTTCAGTATCGGTGACCACAATGGACCCGGCTTTGGCGCGCGCTCTTGAGCCACGTGCGTCCACACCTTCCAAGCGGCTTGAGGCCATGCGGGCGCTCAGCAGTGAGGGCGTTCCGGTTGGCTGTATGGTCGCTCCCGTTATCCCCGGTCTTAATGACCATGAAATGGAGCGTATTCTGGATGGTGCCGATGCTGCTGGTGCACGTGAAGCCAACTATATCATCCTGCGCCTGCCACTTGAAGTGAGCCCGCTTTTCCGGGACTGGCTGTTGCGCAACTATCCCGGTCGCTACAGGCATGTCATGTCGCTTATCCGCTCCATGAGAGGTGGCAAGGATTATGATGCTGAATTTGGCAAACGAATGAAAGGTGCTGGCCCCTATGCCTGGCAAATTCAGCGCCGCTTTGACCTTGCCTGCAAACGCTTAGGCCTTGGCAAAGGCCGATTTCCGTTGCGCGATGACCTTTTTATTCCACCGGCGGGGGGCGGTGTGCAACTCGCGCTTTTTTGAAATTTCACTTCCACGGCACGTCCTCGACCGTGGCGCCGAATGGCCCGCACTCCATTCGGCCTTGCAGGGAATCGGACGCTTGTGCATTGTCCGCCGCATGACAGCCAAGAAAACGTCCGATTCCCTCTCTCTCTTTAATCTGGCT
>JBNKQT010000027.1:0-6007 GCA_050297115.1 Ensifer sp.
ACGCCACGGCTTTTTACTTGTGTTGGCGGCACGAGAACGGGTCTGGCCGGACGGCCCGGGCGATCCGGAATTTGCGGGTCGGAGGGAGAGCGCAAGGCAATCTTGCGATTAAACCACAAGGTGGCCGTTTCGCGGGCAAGACCTGTCTTTTCATCAAGGTCGGGATTTGAAAGTGCGGAAACCGCGCGTGCGCGCAAAGTCTGTTCGGCCATGAGGCGATGTCCTGTCAGGCGGTTTCCTTGACCGCGTCAAGAACGGCCTGGGCGTGACCCTTGGCTTTGACCTTGGTCCAGGCTTTGAGAACGGTTCCGTCTGTTCCTATAAGGTAGGTGGTGCGCTGGACGCCCATATATTTGCGGCCATACATGCTTTTTTCCTGCCAAACTCCGTAGGCTTCGAGGACTTCTTTTTCTGTATCGGAGGCCAGAATAACGGTGAGGTTTTGTTTGGCGACGAAATTATCGTGGCTTTTGACACTATCGGGCGACATGCCAATGACAACTGTATTCAGCGCGGCAAATTCTTTTTCCAGCGCTGTGAAATCAACTGCCTCGACGGTGCATCCGGCGGTATTGTCCTTAGGGTAGAAATAGAGGACCACATTCTTGCCCGAAAAATCGCTCAGGGAGACATTTGAGCCGCCGTCTCGGGGCAGGGAAAATTCGGGGGCTTTATCACCGGGCTGAAGTTCCGTCATTTTGCGGGCTCCATCGTTTCAGGTTGCTTTTGCGGACGGTCTGTGCGCGGTTTATATTTATTATATGAATCAGCGCAAGGGCTGACAGGGTAAGGAGACACATTCGCGTATGGAAGATGTTCACCACGAGGACAATTCCGAGCTTGCGGGCCAGACGGCGCGTGGCGAAGAGGAAATGCGCGATGGTGGCAATGCGGAAGGCGCGAACACCAAACGTAGGAAGCGCAGTAAGTGGCGTTATATTCGGCTGGTGATGTGGCCGGTTTTTCTCGCTCTCGCTTTTGTTTTGGGGGGCTATTTTGCCGTTGAGAACGGGCTTCTTGATAAGCCATTGAAAAGCGTGGCGTACCGGGTGCTAAGTGATGCCGTCGGCAATGATTTTGATGTCGGTTTGGCGAATACGGTTTTGCGATTTGGTGCTTCCGGTGATTTGGTTGTGGAAGCGCGCGATGTCTCCTTCAAGAAGCGGACGTCTCTGGAACCGTTTGTTGTTGCGCAAAAAGTCAGGATATTTCTCGATCTTGCCGCCAGCCTGAGTGGCCAGATTTCTGTGAAGGATGTCAGCGTTTCCGGAATTTCTCTTGGTGAAGGGAGCATGGGAAGCATGGCGACGGTGCCGCGCCGTGTTGATTCTGTGCCTATTGTTTTTGGCCAGGTGTTTGACGTTGTTTCCGGGATTTCGAAAGCAGTTGATGGTGCAGGCGTGAACCGTGCATCTTTTGCCGGGCTAACGCTTGAATTGCCAGGGCTGCAGGAGCGCATGGTCGACTTTGAGGTGCAGCAGGTTGAGCTTGTACGCCAGGCGGATGGTTCTCTTGCAGTGAAGGGGGATTTTTTTGTCGGGGGAAAAGAGGCCTCTTTGACTGGCCGTGCGACAGGCGCGGAAGGTGACATAAATGCCATTCAGCTTTCTGTGAAGAACTTCAATCTCGGTCCCTTTGCCAGCAGGTGGGATCGGCAGGGTGAGCCGCATTTAGGCCTCTATGGGGTTGCTAATCTGGACCTCGAACTTGAGCAAAAGGATTCTGGCTCCGGTCTGCCTGAATTTAATATGCGGTTGACGCTTCCAGACGCTGCATTTTATGGCAATTGGGAGCCGGTGCCTGTGCGCAATGCGCTTTTGAAGGCTCATTATGATTTTGAATCAGACAAGATTGAGATCGAGAGGTCGGTTTTTGAACTGGCCGGTGCGCGCTTGCCCTTCAGAGGTGGCCTGATTGATGCCGATCGCGTGAACCGGGACGGGGTTGAGCATATTGCTGTTGAGCTTCTGATTGACCGGGCGGTTTCGCGTACAGCGAGTATGCAGGAGCCACCAACGCAATTTTCCGGGAAGCTGTTTGGAGATTTTGACCCCAATGCTTTGACATTGAAGAGTGACGATATCTTCATTTCGACCGCTGGCGGCATATTGGGAGGATCTGTCGCACTGGATTTTGGCAAGGATTATGACCCGAGATTTGATGGAGATTCGCCTGAGATCAGCCTGGCGCTTTATTCGGATAGCGTGCGGACTTCAGTCGTAAAGCAGCTTTGGCCATTCTGGCTGGGTGACAAAGCGCGGGAATGGGCTGGCAAAAATCTGTTTGCCGGGACAATGCGCGATGTGTCGCTGGTGCTTTATCTGCCAAGTGGGCGGTTGCCGATTTACCCTGATCCGGTTCAATTCGAAGAGAACGAATTACAGATCAACTTTGCGATGGAGCGCGGGCGCATCAACATTGCAGGCGATATTCCACCCATGCGCGATACGATCGGAACCTTTCATCTCGCGGGAAAAAGTGTGGATGTGGTGATTGAAAGCGGTAGTGCCTATTTCCCATCGGGTCGAGTGGTTGATCTTAAAGGAGGGACGCTCAGTATCCCAGATATTTTTGATGATAAGCTGATGACGGATACGGAGATGCGGATTGCAGGGCCTGCAGACGCTGTGGGAGAACTTGCAACCTACCGCCCCATTCAGGTGCTGCATCGAATTGGTTACAAGCCGGAGGATTTCTCCGGTTATGTGACTGCGGAGCTTTCTGCCCGTTTTCCATTGCTGGTTAAGGAGGGCGAGGATCCGCAGCAAGACTGGAAAGCTCAACTTGCTTTGGACAATGTGGCCATTGCCAAGCCAATTGGCGGCAAACAGATCAGCGCGGTAAGCGGGGAGCTTGCTATCGATCCCGACGTTGCAGCTTTGGATGCATCCGTTGCCGTGGATGGAGTTAACCTGCAAATTTCAATGGTTGAGCCATTGGTTGAGAATTCTGGCACCAAGCGCCAACGCACACTTTCCGGTGTGTTGAACGATGCTGATCTGGCTAAACTGGTTCCCGGGCTTGAGCAGGTTGTCGATGGGCAGGTGCGCATGCGGGTGGAGCTTACAGATGAAAATCGCCAGACGGTGGAGGCCGATCTCAGCGATGCCGCTGTGACGATTCCCTGGGCTGGCTGGACAAAGGGACCGGGTGTGCCCGCCAAACTCTCGTTTGATACGACCAAAAACGGAGAAAGTTACGAGATTTCTGAGTTTGACTTTTCCGGGAGTGGATTTGGGGCCAAAGGCAAACTTTCAACTGGTGTAAATGGTTTGCAATCAGTTCGATTTTCGTCGGTCAAACTGTCGCCAGAAGATTCATTTTCCATGACACTCGATCACACTGCGACGGGCTATATCGTAAACTTGAAAGGCCAGTCTGCGGACCTGCGGGGCATGCTCTACAAGATAAAAACAGATGGTTTGGGTGGTGGCGGAGATACCAAGGATATCAAGCTTTCTGCACGACTTGGCAAAGCGATCGGGTTCCGAGGCGAGGTGCTGCGCAATGTCGATTTTGACTATGAAACGGTGGGTGGACGTCCGGTTCGGGTGAAGCTGAATGCAGTATCCGGCAATGATCAGGCCGTGGTGATTGCCATGGCAAAGGAGGGAGAAGACCGCATAATTGAAGTGACTGCCACGGATGCTGGCGCATTTGCGCGCTTTACCGGGCTTTATAACTATATGTATGGCGGGCTTCTGAACCAGAAAATGCGGTATCTGGGGAGCGGTGAGTGGGTTGGCTCGATCGATATCAGGCGGTTTGAGCTGGTGAATGAAAAGCGCTTTGAACAGCTTGTGACAACGCGGACCGGCACGAATGGCAAAAGCCTGAATGAGGCCGTGCGGAAGAATATTGACCTTAAGGCGCAGCGATTTTCGCGTGGCAATGCCCAACTGTCGATCAAGGGGGGGGTTTTCTCAGTTGACCGTGGGGTAGTGCGCGGTGAACAGGTGGGAGCAACCTTTCAGGGCGTAATACGCGACAAGAAGGGCAATATGAATATGACGGGCACATTTATGCCCGCCTATGGTTTGAACCGGCTTTTTGCGGAATTGCCGCTGATTGGGGTGATCTTGGGCAATGGCCGCGACAAGGGGCTGATTGGGATTACATTTCGGCTGAGTGGCTCGTTTCAGAGCCCGAAACTGGAACTCAACCCGCTGTCGCTTATTGCGCCAGGTGTTTTCCGCAATATTTTTGAATTCCAGTAGATGCTGCTGGTGCGCCGCCTTATGCGGGGCGCACCAAAACGTGTTTCTTCTTGCCCATCGAAAGCTTGATGACGCCTTCTGCGGTGACTTCGCCGCTGCCGACGACAGCTTTTTCATCGGAAATCTGCTTGTCGTTGATGCGGATGGCGCCACCCTTGATGTGACGGCGGGCTTCGCCATTTGATGCGGCAAAACCAGCGGTGACCATGAGTGTGAGCAGGCCCATGCCGCTTTCAATGTCGGATTGTGCGACTTCGATGGTTGGCAGGTTTTCGGCCAGTGCACCTTCTTCGAATGTTTTTCGGGCGGTTTCAGCGGCTTCTTCAGCGGCAGAACGGCCATGGAGCATGGCGGTGATTTCCGTTGCGAGGATCTTCTTGACCTCGTTGATTTCAGAGCCACCGAGCGCTGAAAGACGGGCGATCTCATCCATGGGAAGCGTTGTGTAGAGCTTCAGGAAACGGGAAACGTCAGCATCTTCCGTATTGCGCCAGTATTGCCAGAAATCATAGGCGGAGAGCATAGCCGGGTTGAGCCAGACCGCACCATTGGCGGATTTGCCCATCTTGGCACCAGATGATGTTGTCAAAAGCGGCGAGGTGAGGGCGTAGAGCTGCGGTGTCCCCATGCGGTGACCGAGGTCGATACCATTGACGATGTTGCCCCATTGGTCGGAGCCGCCCATTTGCAGACGGCAGTCGTAGCGCTTGTTCAGCTCCACGAAATCGTAGGCCTGGAGGATCATGTAGTTGAATTCCAGGAAGGAAAGGGACTGTTCGCGGTCGAGGCGAGTTTTTACGCTGTCGAAAGACAACATGCGGTTGACCGAGAAGTGGCGACCAACATCGCGCAGGAATTCGAGGTAATTGAGTGGGCGAAGCCATTCGGCATTGTTGATCATCAGCGCGTCTTTGGCGCCTTCGCCGTAGTTCAGGTAGTTGGAAAAGACCTGTTTGATGGATGCGATGTTGTTCTCAATGACATCAATCGTCATCAACTGGCGGGATTCTTCTTTGAAGGACGGATCGCCGACCATGCCGGTTCCGCCGCCCATGAGCGATACGGCACGGTGGCCTGTTTGCTGGAACCAGTGCAGCATCATGATCTGGATGAGAGAGCCTGCATGCAGCGATGCGGCGGTCGGGTCAAAGCCGATATAGGCCGTCACGGTTTCCTTCGACAGCAGGTCGTCGAGGCCGGATTCATCAGAGATTTGATGAACGAAGCCGCGTTCGTGCATGACGTTGAGAAAATCGGACTTGAAACCGGACATGGATTTTTCTTTCTGGCCTTGATCTATTCCGGAGGAGTATCCGGATTATGACGTGGAAATTGTTTCGGCGGCGCTTTAGCATTGTTTTCACAAATGTGCACCCGTTTTGGGTTGAAATGTCGAGGTTGGGGTGAATGAACGCGGGTGGTGTCACAAAAACGGCGATCGGGCTGATGAGCGGGACCTCGATGGACGGGATCGATATTGCGCTTTTGCGGACCGATGGTGAAGCGGTTGTGGAGCGCGGGCCTGCGATGGAGTTGGCTTATGATGCGGCGTTTCGCAGGCGGATTGCCCAGGGGCTTGAGGAGGCGAAGACGATTGGTACGCGCGAGGAAAGGCCGGGTGATCTTGGGGCGCTGGAACGGGAGCTTACGTTACGGCATGCCGCTGCGGTAGGTCGTTTTCTCGAAGCCAATGGGCTTGATGCCTCTGGTGTAGATGTCATTGGTTTTCATGGGCAAACTGTCCTGCATCGGCCTTTGCAGGCGCTGACGGTGCAGATTGGCGATGGCGG
>JBNKQT010000028.1:0-10735 GCA_050297115.1 Ensifer sp.
AGTTGGTTGAAGGAAAGGGGCCTTGATGAGCACGCCCCGCTGCTGGAAGAAAACGGCATCGACCTTGAAACGCTGGCCCTGCTTGAATATTCGCATCTGGCCGAAATGGGACTTTCCATTGGCGTACGCCTGAAATTGCTCAAGGCGATTGACAAAGATCTCCGCCCGCCACAGGAGGCAACCAGCGCCAACCTGCCGGGTTCAAATGCCGAAAGGCGACAGCTGACGGCGATGTTCTGCGATATCGTAGGCTATACCAGCCTTTCAGCCGACCTTGATCCGGAAGAAACGCGCCGGTTGTTGCGCGAGCATTGGCAGGTGGTCAAGCGCACTGCGGCGCGTTTTGGCGGCCATATTGCGCAATATCTGGGAGATGGCGCGCTTATCTATTTTGGCTATCCATCCGCGCGCGAGGATGATGCGGAACGTGCGGTGAATGCGGCTCTGGCTCTGCTGGCTCATTATAATGTTGAAGAAGGGCAGGGTGCAGCCAATCTGCATTTGCGCATCGGTGTTGCCACCGGCCCGGTTGTGGTTGGCATGCCCTCTCATGCACAGCGCACCCCTGAGGATTTTCTGGCGGTTGGCTCGAATGTGAACCTTGCATCGCGCCTGCAGGCGATGGCGATGCCGAACAATTTGCTGATTGATGATGTGACACGCCAGCTTGTGGGCGACCTCTTCATCATCGAGCCACTTGGCGAGCAGCAGATCGCAGGCCTTGATAAGCGGCAAAAGATATTTCAGGTGGTGGCGCCGCGCTCCGTTCGCAGTCGTTTTGAGGCGCAGCGGCGCTCGCATGTGAAGGTCTTCCTCGGGCGCAAGCGGGAAACCGAAATCACGCTGGATGCCTGGCGTGAAGCGCAAGCCGGGCAGTGTCGTGTCGTCATGGTGAAAGGTGAGCCGGGCATTGGCAAATCGCATTTCGTGTGGCAGGCGGCAGACACGATTGCTGCGCAAGGTTATGAGACGATCCAGCTGCAATGTGCGCCTGGGCAGGCCAATACGCCGTTCTATCCGCTGGCTGAGGGGATCAAGGAGCGCGCCGATATTGCGCCAGGTGTGAGCGACGATGAGAAGGCCGCAAAGCTGCGCGCCTTCATAAGCTCCGAAATCAGCCTTTCGGAGGCGGATCTGGATGTTCTGGCCGGGCTTATAGGTCTGCGCAAACTTACGAAAACGAAGCCATGGGACAACCCGGTACTGTGGCGTCAGCAGGCCTTTCAGGTGCTGCGGCGGTTTTTCGCCGGAAAGGCGGCAATGCATCCGCTGTTGCTGCTGGTTGAGGATATGCACTGGTGCGATCCAACGACACTGGAACTGCTGCAGAGTATCGTGTCGGAAAATTCCCTGCTGCCTATCCTTGTGATTGCCACATCGCGGCCTGACGGCTGGCAGAAGCTGGTCCCTGCTGAAGGGGAAGCGACTATCGTTTCGCTGGAGCGATTGACCGCAGAAGACACGGTTTCCTTCATTAATGGGCTGCTGGGCGGGAGCGTGCCCAAACCACTGTCTGATCTGATATTTGAACGAACTGATGGCGTTCCGCTTTTTGTCGAAGAACTTACAAATGTGATCCGCGAGAAAAATCTTCTGCAACGCACGGATGACGGCGTGGAACTGAGCAGGCAGCTGGACCGGGGCGATATTCCCAGCAACCTTCACGGCGTTTTGATGGCTCGCCTTGATCGGCTGGGTAGATACAAGCGGTTGGCGCAGGTTGCTTCCTGCATAGGGCGCAGTTTCTCAACGGATATTCTTGCCGGTGTGGCGGGGGTTGATCAGAAGACCGTTCATGACGGCCTTGATGTTTTGCAATCCAGTGAGCTGATCCATGCCGCTGGCGGTACATCGGCCTCTCAGTTCGCCTTTCGTCACGCGCTTATTCGTGATGCTGCCTACGGGTCGTTGCTTGCATCGGATCGGCGCGACATACATTCGCGCGTCGTTGATGCGATGCTGGAGTTCAAAAGCTTTGACAGTTCTCTTCAGCCTGAAAATATGGCGTTTCATCTGGCGCGTGCGGAGCGTTTCGAAGAGGCAATTGAGCAGTGGCGGGAAGCCGCAGTGGCCGCCAAGTATCGCTCTGCAAGCGAGGAAGCCATCGCGCACCTGCGAAACGGTCTGGATTTGCTGGGCCGCGTGAAAGATGAATCGCGCCGTGAGGCACTTGAGTTTTCCCTGCTGACTGAACTTGTTGCGCCTTACCGCTCTGTTCGCGGTTTTGCAGCGCCCGAAGTTGCCGAGGTCACGCAACGAGCCATCCAGCTCGCTGACCAGGCCAAGGATGTGAAAGCAATTCTCACCCTTCTCTACAATCAGTGGGTCTACCTGTTCGTGACTGCGCATCGCGATGACGGCGAGGGCCTGATTGACGAGCTTTTTGCGCGCTGTTCCTACGATCGGGCCAACCTGCTGCGCATGACTGCACACCGTGCCAAAGCAGCCAACGAACTTCTGCGCGGTCGATTTCAGTCGGCGCGGCAGAATTTTGAAACGTCGATTGGCTATTACGATCCACAGTATCAGGCAGCGGTTACCCATTCTATCGGGTTGGATGCTCTAGTCGCGGCCTTGGGCTACAATGCCCTTGCCTGCTGGTGTCTGGGTGATACGGACGCAGCAGAGGAAAATATCGACCGTGCGCTTTCGCATTCGGCGGCTTTGAAACTTGCCGGCAGTCAGGCTTTCGCAGCTTACCACGAGGCATTGCTGCGCGGTGTCTTGATGGAGCGCGCCGATGTTCTGGTGGAAAACGGACGTTTGCTTCAAGGCATTGGTTTCCAGAACCACTTTCGCATGTGGATGGCCTGCGGGCGATTGCTCGAAGCGATGGGCCTGTGCCAGCGCAAGCCGACAGAAGAAGCTGTCCGGCTTGTTGAACAAAGGCTGGAAGAGTTTAAGGACATGGGTGTTGTTTATATACCGACATATGAAACCTTCATTGCGCGGCGCTGGATGGAGCTTGAAAATGCAGACGAAGGTCTGGCCCATGTGAGAAATGCGCGTTTGGTCATGGAACAGTTTGGCGAGCGTTGGAATGAAGCCGAAGTGGACCGTGTGGAGGCGGAATTGCGGACACTGGCGGGGTGCGAGATCAAGGTCGTGGAAGATTTGCTGCATCAGGCGATAAGGGTTTCCGAGCTTCAGCAGGCCCTGCCGTTCCGCAGGCGCGTTGATGCGGCATCTCTGGCTCTGCAGGGGTAGCAATCCGGTTGTGATTGCGTTCACATCAACTTACCAAATGTTTTGCTAAGCCTCTCCTCAGTTATGGGAGGAGAGATGGCTACCGAGATTTGGATCGCCCTTGCGGCGACGAATTTTGCCGCGTCACTGGCGCCTGGCCAAAACGTGGCCCTGGTGAGCGCAGTGACCATGCGTTCAGGATTTGCAGGCGGCATTGCCTCGCTTGTTGGGGTCCTTTTTGCCGAGCTTGTGTGGGCAGCGTTGGCGCTCGTATTTGCACTTGGTCTTCTCGAAATGAATCCTTCTCTCTTTCACATTCTGCAATTATGCAGCGGTATCGCACTTGCCTATTTCGGTCTGGCTATCTTGCGGGAAATGAATATCTCCTACAGTGAAAACGGGGCTGGTTATTGTTTCGTGCGTTGCGTCACAAAAGGCGCATGGATTGGGTTTGCAAATCCGCTTGCGCTGGTGTTTTTCATTGCGCTCTTCCCCGGTTTTCTTCTGCAGATTTCGGACAAGCCTGACACGACGATCATGGCCACCTGCATTTTAGTTATTTTGGTGTCGTCGGCAGGGGGGCTGATACCCTGGCTGGTCGCTGCAGGATTATTGTCGGCCAATAAGCGTGTTGCAGGATTTGTGAATTTTGCGTCAGGGGCGGCTCTGTTGACCATGGGGCTGGTCGTTTTCGCCAGGTTCTTCCTGGGCGAGCAGCCTGTCATTTGATCACAGGAAATGATGTAGAACTATCGGGAACGGCTGAGGCCCTCAGCTGCGCGGGCACGTGCGGCCAGCGCGGGCAGACTGGGAATGGAGAGCAACCCGTTGGTTTGCGTAATCAACCCGTCATGAATGAGCGCCTTGAGCCGCTTGTTGAGCGCTTCACGCGTAACGCCAACCATTTGCGCCAACTCGTTTTGTGAAAACTTGCGTGTGAAATGCGCAACCGGGCCCTCCAGCTTTGCATGGGCAAGCGCAAGGTCATGGAGTTTTTGTGCCAGACGTCCATCAAGGCCCATAAAGGCAAAGGCACCCATGGCCTCAGTGTTTCGGCGAAGAAGTTCGCACAGCAACTGCACCAGGTGGCGGGCGAATTGCGGGCTGTTGTCCAACGCAGCTTCCATGGCATTTTTGGGCATGAAGAGGCATTCCGATGCCTCCAGAGCTGTTGCATTTGCGCTGCGCGGCAAGCCGTCCAGAATTGCGATTTCACCAAAAGGGTCGCCAGACTCCATGAGCGCCAGGGTAAGCTCGCGCCCTTCCAGGTCCGATATCCATATGCGGATCAAGCCGGAAAGCACAACACGCAGGCCGTCCGGCTCATCGCCAGCTGATAAAATCGGGGTATCCCGTTCATAGCGTATAATGCGGCTCGATTGAGCAAGCAGAAGCTGACTTTTTTCATCTGCCCCCGAAAACAAATAGCAGCCACGAATGGCATCAACAGCGTTTTTCAGCGGAAAATCTCCTAGTGGAAATGGATGCTCGTAAGTTTGAATACAGGAATCGTCGGTTGCAATAATGCGTTGTATTTTCCTGTTTTGCCAGTGCTTTAAAGAGGCATAGGCTGTCTTCGTCGAGGATTTCTTTCTCAGTCGTGGTTTTGACAATCTCGCGAACCGGTTCGCCCTATTACGAAATCAATTGTGAGGAGTGCCGGTCTGGGAGGCCGCTTTTTGGGGTGTGGTTGATGTTCACGGAGATCGCCACAGATGAACTGGAGCGATACCGGCCGGAGGTCCCAACGCGAATGCAAAATATTCTTTTTTTGCATCTCGGGCCGCTGGCTGACTTCGCAATTGATCGACAACGGCAGGACCTGTGCCATTTTTATCCAAAAGGCGGGCATTGCGGCGGTTGTATATGTCGCATTTTGAGTATTCTTCTAGAGCGTTGTTGCATTTGAAGAAATGCACGTCAATATAAAAATTTACTAAAATAATAATAAATATAAGTATATTTCGTTACGTTACAGTAAATGTACTATACCGGAACGTTTATCTGGAGGGGTGAATCCGATTGCCGATTTTATATTCCTATTAATATACATATATGTGCCAATGAGGCGGATTTAGATACATAAAACATGAGGTTTTGAGATGGTTGAATTGGGTGGAACAACCGGAACGGGTCTGGATAGACTTGTTGAGGCAATTCTAAATGATGACGGGTTGGCGGCCCGTATTCCGGAAAGCGAAATAGAGGCGGGGGCGCGTTCCGCAGATCTGATGAATACCATCATTGTTGAAGGTATCCGCACATTGGGACTGGCCAATGACGGCGAGTTGACGGCAGGTGATGTTCGCGATCTTTCTGACTGGATTGCCGAAAATCACTATGAGACCTTCTTTGCGGCGCACGGGGACGATGAAGACGGGGAGGAGACCGGTTTTCACCTTGTGCAGAATGATGGCGCGGCGACATATATGTTTGGCCGAAACGCGGTCAACTCTGTAGCTGACGGCATCTTCCATTTGGCCTTCGGATACGAAAAAGGCCGGATTATCAACGAAGATGGCAACCGCAATGCGGCTCTTGATGACATGGCCTATTGGCTGAATGAGCTGCTGGAGGACGATCTGGCTGAGGCCGAACAAGGCAATGGTTTGCTGGCATCTCAAACCGATCCCAAGGCTGTGACGCGGTCTGGCAGCGGCCTTGATCAGCTTGTTGATATGATCCTGGATGATCCGCGCCTGAATGAGCGGCTGCCGACATCCGAAATCCGTGAAGCCGCACAGGCAGCGGCAGATATAAACACGATGATCCGTGACATTATCGTGGAAAAAGGACTTGCCAATGATGGCAAGATCACAGCGTCAGACGTGCTGGAGATCAATTCCGCAATCCGCTCTGATCCCGATCTTTATGCTCGCTTTGTGGCATTGCATGGTGATGATGAAAGCGACGGTACGGAAACCGGGTTCCATCTTGTACAAAACGATGGTGCGCATTCCCGACTGTTCGGCCAAAATGGTGTGAACACTGTTGCTGATGGCATTTTCCACATTGGTTTCGAAGTCAAGAACGGACGTTTTCTGAATGAAGACGGCAACAACAACCAGCGGGTTGAAACTGTTGCAAGCTGGATCAACAACCTTCTGGAAGACGACTTTGAAGCGGGCACACTGGTGAACGAAAATGTGGATCCGCTGCCGGGTGGTGCAACAGGCACAGGCCTCGACAGGCTGGTTGAGATCATCGAAAGTGATGTTCGCCTGGAAGGCCGCATTCCGACTTCTGAAATTGCCGAGGGTGCCAAGGCGGCCAACACGATCAATCAGCTGATCCTTGATGGTATCAAGGCCACAGGTGCTGCCAATGATGGCAAGATTGATGCCGCCGATATTCGTGACATCAATGCGTGGATACGCGCTGACGAGGCGCGTTATCAGGCCTTTGTGGAAGCTCATGGCGACGACGAGGATGATGGCACCGAGACGGGCTTCCATCTGGTGCAGAATGATGGCGCATCCAGCCGCCTTTATGGCGAAAATGCCGTGAATACAATTGCCGACGGCATTTTCCATATCGGCTTTGAAATTCAGAATAACCGTTTCCTCAATGAGGACGGGAATGGGAACCAGTCGGTTGAAGACGTTGCCGCCTGGATCAATGAATTGCTCAGCCCTGCGGATATTGCATCCCTCGTCAACGAGGATGTGGAAGCCTATGTTGAGGGTTCAACGGGAACCGGCCTCGATAAACTGATTGATATTCTCAATGACGATCCGGGCCTCGAATATCGCATCGCCGCATCTGAAATTGCAGCGGGTGCGAAAGCGGCTGACAATCTCAACAAACTTATCCTGGAGGGGATTTCCGCTGTTGGGGCGGCGCAGGATGGCGTGATTACCACAGACGACGTTGAAGCGGTCAACGCCTGGATCCGTGCAGATGAGACCCGGTTGCAGCAATTTATCGAGTTCCACGGCGATGATGAGAATGATGGGACCGAAACCGGCTTCCACCTTGTTCAAAACGACGGTGCTCGCACGGGTCTTTATGGCCGCAATGCTGTCAATAACATCATGGACAGCATCTATCACATTGGATTTGAGGTCGACAACGGTCGCTTCCTGAATGAGGATGGCAACCGCAATGCCTCGCTTGATGATGTTGCCAAATGGCTGAATGACCTTCTCTCGGACGACCTTGCAACAGGTAATCTTGGTAACCCGGTCAATGGTCCGGCAGACCCTGCCGATGTGGATGTTGCAGCCCTTCAGGCACATGTTGTTTATGAAGGTCCGGATGTGACCGTGGACGCCAACGGCGCGGGATACGAAATTGTCGAGCACAATACGGCGCTGGAACTTGCCGAAGGTACGCTCACCTTCAACTTTACTGCCAATGACAGTTCGTCCTATCGCGACGTTCTCTTCTCAAAAGATGGCTCGGGCTATCAGGACGGTGGGCACACCACTATCTGGGTTTCGCGCGGCCATCTTTATGCCCGGTTCCAGACCGACCAAGAGTCTACCTATCTGAAAGCATATCATGTCGTTGAGGAAGGCAAGGAATATAATCTGGCCTTCACGTTCGATGGAGACAATGCATTTCTCTACCTTGATGGCAAATTGCTGGATGTTGAATCCTCAGACGCCACTTGGGAAGGCAACGATGAGGAAATGGCGATTGGCGCCAACATCTGGGCGCGCGACGAGCGGTGGCGACAGGACTGGGTTGATGATGAACTCAACGGCTCGGTCACTGACCTGAAAATCCTCGATGTTGCTCTCAATCAGGCTGAAGTTCAAGCCTTCACAGGACACGTTCCGGAAGCAGCGTTCGAGATGCCGGTGGGCACCACGGGCACGGGTCTTGACCAGATGATTGCCATCATCACCAAAGATGTGGGCCTTGCCGCACGGGTTGATCCGGAAGAAATTGCAGCAGGCGCACGCGCGGTCGATGGCATGAACCAGATCATTGTGGAAGCCCTGCGGGAAACCGGGCTTGCCAATGACGGCACGATTACGGCGGCGGATATCCGCACATTGTCTGACTGGATTGCAGCCAACAAGAGCGCTGAATTCACCGCCTTGCACGGCGATGATGAAGGCGATGAGGAAACCGGTTTCCATCTGATCCAGAACGATGGCGCTCAGACGCGTATTTTTGGCGATAATGCCGTTAATACGGTGTTTGATGGCATCTATCATCTGGTGTTCGGCTATAACGGTAGTCGGATCATCAATGAGGATGGCAACAATAACCAGACGCTTGAAGATCTTGCCTGGTGGCTGGAATCGCTTCTTGAGGTTGACCTGAAGGAAGCGGGTGAGGGCACGGGTGCGCTCTACAATGGTGCAGTGGATGCCTATGCTGTCGAGAAGACTGGAACTGGTTTCGACCAGATCATGGAAACAATCCTCAATGATGGTGGTCTGACCAAGAATGTTTCCACGGCGGACCAGGTGGAAGGCGCCAATGCGGCGGCGGGTATCGCAAAAATGATCCTTGCGGCCATCGCCGAGCTGGGTCTGGCCAATGATGGCGAAGTTACCGCATCCGATGTCTACGCTATCAATGAGTGGATCAGAAGCGACGCTGATCGGCTTGCTGAATTTGTAGCGCTTCATGGCGACGATGAAGACGGTGAAGAAACCGGCTTCCACCTTGTGCAAAATGATGGTGCCGAGGCCCGCCTTTTTGGCGCCGATGCAGTCAACACGATCTTCGATGGCATTTTCCATATTGGCTTTGAGACTGACCGTGGCCGCTTCCTCAATGAAGATGGAAACGGCAATGCGTCAGTTGAGAGTGTCGCCTACTGGATCAATCAGCTTTTGATTGATGATCTGCAGGCTGGCAAGCTGGACAATGGTGCGCCTGAATTTGAGGGCACAACTGGCACCGGTCTTGATGATCTGGTTGATATCATCATGGATGATGAAGGCCTGGAGACCAGAATTTCCGAAATGGATATTCGTGGTGGTGCTGAAGCGGCCAATGCGCTCAACGGCATGATCAAGGAAGGCATCATTGCCACGGGCATTGCCCAGAACGGTGAAATTACCGCATCTGATGTCTATGCGCTCAATGAATGGTTCCGTGCTGATGCGGCGCGCTACCAGAAATTCGTTGAACTGCATGGTGATGATGAGGGTGATGGCACCGAAACGGGTTTCCACCTTGTTCAAAATGACGGCTCCTATTCCCGCCTCTTCGGGGATAGCGCCATCAATACGGTCGCCGATGGACTCTTTCATATCGGCTTCGAGATCAAGTATGGCCGATTGCTGAATGAGGACGGCAATTACAATGCCTCCGTCAAGACCGTGGCCGGTTGGCTGGATAGCCTTCTGTCTGATGAAGACCTTGCCGCGATGGCACAGGCTTCAACCGACAACCCCTACATCTACGGCTCGACGGGAACCGGCCTTGATACGCTGGTTGATATCATCACGGACGACGACAACCTGGTGAACCGTATTTCCACGATGGAAATTCGTGGTGGTGCAGAAGCGGCTCAAGGCCTTAACGAGATCATTCTCGACAAGATCATTGAGACCGGCGTTGCCAATGATGGCGAGATATCGACTTATGATGTCTATCAGATCAACGCGGCCATTCGCAGTGATGCCGATACCTATGCCCGCTTTGTTGAGCTTCACGGCGACGATGAAAGCGATGGCACGGAGACAGGTTTCCATTTGGTTCAAAACGATGGTGCTGTCACCGAGCTTTACGGCAGGAACGCGGTCAATACTGTTGCGGACGGCATCTACCATATTGGTTTTGAAATCAGAAATGGTCGATTGCTGAACGAAGACGGAAACTCCAACGCCTGCGTTTCAACTGTTGCCGAATGGCTGGATGATCTGCTCGCCAATGACTTGGCGGCGGGCAGCCTCATCAATGAAAGTCTGCTGGCAGAGAACATCGATCTTGCCGGGCTGAAGGCGAAGGAAGTCTTCTCCCTTGGTGATGTTCTTGATGTCAACAAGAAGGATGGGCACCAGGAATTTGCCGATAGTGACGCGCTCGATCTATCTGAAGGCACCGTGGTTGTCGGGTTTACTGCCGACAATCCGGATGGTTGGGACAAGGATACATTGTTCTCGCGCGATGCCAGTGGTTATGGAAATGGCGGTCACCTGACCATGTATGTCCAGAACAATGACCTTGTGGCGCGCTTCCAGAGCACTGAGAAGTCGATCTATCTCAAGGCCAAGGATGTGATTGAGGCAGGAACGCATCATGAAGCAGCCTTCAGCTTCAACGGCGAGAAGGTGGTTCTCTATCTCGATGGTCAGATTGTTGATGCCGAGCTTTTCGATCAGACTTGGGAGGGCACCGACGAGGATATGACGGTGGGTGCAAGCCTGATGTATCGACAAGAGGGTTCGGATTACGTGAACGATCGCTTTGAGGGTGAGATTGACGATCTAATGATCTTCAATGAAGAGCTGAATTTCGCAGAAATTCAGGCCGCCGCGCTCGACGATTACGCATTGGTCTAACCTTCTAAAACAAGGCTGCCGGAGACCTCCGGCAGCCTTTTTGTCTTTTCACGGATTGAGTATTTGCGACCATGAAA
>JBNKQT010000029.1:0-7923 GCA_050297115.1 Ensifer sp.
TTTCAGCCTCCACCTCTTCAAAGGGTAGCATTTTGGCCTTTGTGGCAAACTGAGCCTTGTATTTCTTGTTGTCGATACGGGCATCCCCCTTCGCAACAATGAGGATCACCTCTTCACCGACACGGAAGGAAAGGGTTTTGGCGATCTGGCCGGGTTCGACACCGTGGGTCGCGGCGGCCTCGACAACTGTTGCCGTACTGCTTTCGGTTTCCATGACCTCGAATTGCGGTGCATGATCGGCAAAAAACGCCTTTACGCTTTCAACACTCATCGGAACTTCCCTACCATTTAGAATAGCAGGAAGCATTCATAGTGGAATGGTATGGTCAAGGCTATTGGCGGGCGCAGCGGTTCGCATGCGCTGCTTTTTCAGCGAATTGAATGTGGAATGCGCCAATCTTCAACAACCAGCGCATTCCGCTGGTGAAGGTTTCCGCGCTGTTGATCATGAACGCATGCACATGAACGCAAGAGCGGCGAACCGTTTGTGGCGACGCCGGCAAACTAAATTCCACCCCAGCCCGGAGCGGATACAAACCCGAACTGCTCACACTCAACTCTCTTGATCAGAAGACCGGCTTGGCCGGAGCCTGACGCTCAGAATCAATGTTAAGCAGAAGAGAGAAAGCAGCCAACGTCGAGGTGGCTATAAGCGTAGCGCTTAATCCAAGAACAATCATTGCTCATCCTTTTTATGACTTCATTGTCATCTTGCATTTGCTTGAGTACAGCGCGATGCTTGTCTGTAGCTGGTGTATTATTGGTACAGTTTCTACTGCCCTGTCGCCGGATGTGAGCGCTGCTTTCTTTTGCCGCACTATGGATGGCGATTTTTTGTGAACCGTGCGCTCAAAAAACTGCACTTTATCTGAGTGTTTTTTGATCTATGTCAGAAACAGACTCTGAATGAGCGGGCAAGATCAGCCTTGGTTTCGATGATGACTTGCAATCCCATTTTTTAGATGCGGCACGATGGGCGGAGGGAAATGTTCAGCATGGGTGAAACAGTCTTTTCCGTCAGAGACCTGAAGAAGAGCTACCAGACCGGCGACGTGGTGGTGCAGGCACTGCGCGGCGTGGATCTTGCGCTTTACGAGGGTGAGATGGCTGTTCTGCTGGGACCATCGGGCAGCGGCAAATCAACACTTTTGAACATCCTTGGAGGTTTGGACCGGGCGACTTCTGGCGACGTTTTCTTTGAAGGCCGAAACCTGACGGAATTCAGTGAATGGCAGCTGACACGCTTTCGCCGGGCACATGTCGGCTTTGTTTTTCAGTTCTACAATCTGATCCCCAGTCTGACAGCTTACGAGAATGTGGCGCTGGTGACCGAGATTTCGAAAAATCCGCTCAAGCCGGAAGAGGCATTGGAAATGGTTGGCCTGAAAGAGCGTATGGACCACTTCCCTGCCCAGCTTTCCGGTGGCGAGCAGCAACGCGTGGCGATTGCCCGCGCCGTTGTAAAGCGGCCGGATGTCCTTTTGTGCGACGAGCCGACGGGGGCGCTTGATTCCAAGACGGGCGTTCTGGTTCTGGAGGTTCTGGACCGGGTTAACAGAGAGTATGGCACGACCACGGCAATCATTACCCACAATGCCGGTATTCGCGAGATGGCGCACCGGGTCTTTTCATTCCATGACGGGCAGATTGTGGATGCCAGCGTCAATGAAACACGCGTCAAACCATCGGAGATTACCTGGTGATGGGGATGCTGGACCGCAAACTGATCCGCGATTTTGCGCGATTATGGGCACAAGGGCTGGCGATCGCCCTAGTGATGGCTTGCGGTGTGGCGACATTGATACTGGCGCAAGGTGCCTATCGCTCGCTGGAAGAAACACGCTCGGCGTTTTACGAGCGCTACCGCTTCGCCAATGTGTTTGCCACGGCAACGCGCGCGCCGGAGGAAACGGCAGCGGAAATCAAGGCCATCGACGGGGTTTCGGGTGCCGTGTTTCGCATATCGAAGCCGGTATTGCTGGATATGCCGGGCATGCCGGAGCCTGCGGCAGGCACTGTGCTTTCGGTGCCGGACTTTGGAGAACCGGACGTGAACCGGCTTTACCTGCGTTCTGGCCGCCTGCCCGCCCCGGGCGCCAGCGACGAGGCCGCAATACTGGAAAGTTTCGCGAAGGCGCATCGGCTGACACCGGGGTCGCATTTTGCAGCCATCATCAATGGTGCGCGGCGTGATATTCAGGTGACCGGCATCGTCTTGTCACCGGAGTTTATCTACACGATGGGCCCCGGCGATCTGGTGCCTGACCCGAGGCGTTTCGGCGTGTTCTTCATGGCGCATTCACGGCTTGCCAGCATCTTCAACATGACCGGAGCCTATAATGATGTAGCGCTCAGGACGACACGCGGGGCGAATGAGCAGGCCGTTATAGATGCAGTCGATAATGTGCTGAAGCCCTATGGCGGGACGGGCGCGCATGGGCGGGACACGCAGATCTCGCACGCGTTTCTGGACAGTGAAATGGTATCGCTGGACGGGATGGCGAAGGTGATACCGCCAATCTTTCTCGTTGTTGCGTCCTTTCTGATCAACATGATTCTCGGTCGGCTGATTGCACTGGAGCGCGAACAGATCGGGCTTTTGAAAGCGCTTGGATTTTCTGAAGCTTCGATCGGCTGGCACTATGCCAAACTGACCCTTGTGATTGCCGCGCTGGGTTTTGCCGTTGGCGCGGGCGTCGGCAATTGGGCGGGACGTGGACTTACCGAAATTTACACCCGGTTCTATGCATTCCCATTCCTGATCTTCATAGAAAGCGCCGACCTTTACCTGATTGCCGGTGCGGTTTCGGCATTGGCAGCGCTGGCAGGCGCGGCACGGGCGATATGGGCGGTGGTGAAACTGCCGGCAGCCGTTGCCATGCGACCGCCAGCCCCGCTAAAATATCGTGCCATACTGCCCCAAAATGCATTGTTCAGAAGCCTGTTTTCACAGCTCAATGTAATGGCCATGCGCGGAATTGTGCGCAGACCTGTGCGCACCGCGCTGACCGCCTTGGGCACATCGCTGTCTGTGGCGCTATTGATCATGGCCTTCGGCTCGATTGATTCCGTCAATGAGATGGTGGAGGAGATTTTCTTTCGCGCTGCACGGCAAGACGCGAGCCTCACTTACGTCACTGACCTGAACCCGGCGGCGACCTTGGCGGCGGCAAAAATGCCCGGCGTGATGCGAGCGGAAAGCTACCGAGCCGTGCCGGTTGTGCTGCGCGTTGGCCACAAGGAAAAGAGCCTGGCCATTACAGCACTTGATCCCAATGCCGACTTGACCCGCATTCTCGACATCAACGGACAGCCGGTAACACCGCCATCAGGGGGACTGATGATTTCCGACTATCTGGCTGACTTTTTCGGCATAAGGCAGGGCGACCTTATGGAAGTGGAGCTGATTGCACGAAAACACAGGATTGAATGGGTGCCAGTGACCGGGATTGTGCAGAACTACATCGGGCTGGAGACCTACATGGCTGCCGATGCGCTTGATCACCTTTCGGGCGACGGGCGCCGTGTGAGCGGCGCGAGAATTTCAGTAGACGCTGCCCGGTTGAATGATCTTTATGCCGCCGTGAAGCACACACCTGCTATTGCCTCGGTCTCACTGCAAGGCATTTCGCGGGCCAACTTCCGCAAGACATTTGAAGAAAACATCAACATCATGACTGTCATTTATACGGTTTTGGCGGTCATTATTACCTTTGGTGTTGTTTATAATTCTGCGCGTATCCAGCTTTCTGAACGGGCGCGCGAGTTGGCAAGCTTACGTGTCTTCGGCTTCACACGTTGGGAAGTTTCAAATGTGCTGATGTTTGAGCTGGCCTTTATTGCGCTGGCGGCCCAGCCGCTGGGCTGGGCGCTCGGTTACGGTTTTTCGAAACTGGTGATCGACAGCTTGGCCAGCGACCTTTTCCGCATGCCGTTTGTCGTCAATTTATCCACCTTTGCCTTCGCGAGCGGCGTCGTGCTGGTCGCCGCGGTCATTTCCGCATTGGTGGTGCGCCGCCGGATTGATCATCTCGATCTTGTGCGGGTCTTGAAAACCAGGGAGTAAAATCATGGCTGGAACCGTTTCCACTTGGATCAAGCGCGGCCTTGTGCTGGCGGGAGGCGTGGTCATTCTCGGCGCCTTCGCCTACGCGCTGCGCGAAAAACCGGTGATGGTGGATATGGCCGAAATTGCCGAAGCGCCCATGAAAGTGACGGTTCGCGAGGAAGCGCGAACGCGGGTGCGCGATGTTTATACCGTTTCGGCCCCCATTGCCGGGAACCTTGCCCGGATCGTCATTGAGGAAGGGGCTCAGGTGAAAGCCGGGGAAACGGTGGTGGCAGCCATTCGCCCGCTGGACCCGCCGCTGATTGATGAGCGCAGCCGCGCGGAACTGACCGCAGCACGCGATGCGGCAAAAGCCGGTGTGGCGATTTCGCGTGTGAATTTGAGACGCGCGCAGACGGGGCTTGATCAGGCAAGGTCTGACCTGGCGCGTGCGCGCAAGCTGGCAACCACGAGCATTATTGCCAGTAGCACACTGCAAAAGGCGACAACTGCGGTGCAGGATGCCGAGGCGCAAGTGCAGGCCGCATTGGCAACGATTGCGCTGAGGCAGGCGGAACTGGCAACGGCTGAGGCGCGGCTGATACAGCCCGAAGACGGAGCCAGGAACAACCCGACTGCATGCTGTGTGGATATCCCCGCACCGGTGGACGGCGTGACACTGAATATCTTCGCCAAGAGCGAACAGCCTGTGCAGGCGGGTATGAAGATTGCTGAAATCGGAGATCCGACGAAATTGGAAGTTGTCGTGGGTCTGCTTTCAAGCGATGCGGTGAAGGTGCAGCCCGGCAGCAGCGCGGAGATTGTGAACTGGTGCTGCGAGCCACTGAAGGCGACGGTGCGACGGGTTGATCCGGCGGCCTATACCAAGGTTTCAGCACTGGGGATCGAGGAACAGCGGGTCAATACAATTCTCGACCTTGAAGAGGGTGACCCGAGACTGGGGCACGAATTTCGTGTCTATGCCGATATTGCGATTTGGGAAGGCGACAATACGCTACAGGTGCCCATTGCAGCGCTCTTCCGCGTTGCCAATGATTGGACCGTTTTTGCCCTGCGCGACGGCCGGGCAACGGAAACAACCGTAGAAATAGGACACATGAACAATCTGACGGCGGAAGTCATTGGAGGTCTGGAGGCCGGCGACAAAGTGGTCCTTTACCCCAGTGATACGCTTGTGGATGGCAGCCTTGTGGAGGAACGGCCCCAATAGAAGGCCGTGAATGAAATGGACATTGCGTGCGTCATAACTTAACTGAATATCGATGATTGCCGAGTTGGATTGATGAAACACGCTCTCTTTTTGACAAGCCTTGCTGCAGCTTCCATGAGCTTTGGCCCTGCGCTGGCCGAGGATGCAGATACCCTGCCCGCATGCGCGCAAACGGGTGCTTCCAGTGTGTTTATGAATGGCAAACCCGCGCTCAAGATGGGCGATGTTATCAATTGCCCGCCGGAGCTGATTGAAATTGTACCGGGTGTGATGATCGAGGGCCAGCCCATGGTGCATTTGAGAAGTGGCAAGGGCGACAAGGGAGCCTGTGCCACAAGGGGCAGTTCGGACATAACCGTGGCTGGCAAGCAGGCACAGCGCGCAGGCGATGCGACCTGTATTGAAGACGAATAGTGCTGCGCCTTGCGCTTGTGGCGCAAATGACGGTATTGGAGCGACTTCGACTGACACCTGCCCGGTATTTTCCAAGTGCTTCTGATTTTTGAAAGTATTCTGCCAATTTTCCTGCTTGTGATCGCAGGAGCTGCCTTCAAGCGCGTGCCGATGTTTACGCGTGAATTTTGGCAGGGGCTGGAGCAGTTTGCGTTTTATGTCATCTTTCCGCTCTTTATCTTTCTCACGCTTGCGCGGGCAGATTTTGCCGATGTTGCAATCGGGCCTTTGAGCGCAATCTATTGTGGCGCGATTGCAATCTTGATGATCGGGCTGCTGCTTGCGCGACCGCTGATGGAGCGGATGGGGATCAGTGCGGCAAAATTTACGACGGTCTTTCAAACCGCGACGCGCTGGAACGGTTTTGTTGCCATGGCAATTGCCGAACGGCTGGACGGTCATTTGGGCGTGGCGATTATCGCGCTTCTTATGGGCATTGTGATTATTCCAATCAACCTCGCCAATATCGCCATTCTGGTCTGGTATGGTGGCGGCGAGCGACATTTGTGGCTGTTGGTCAAGAAGGTGATCAGCAACCCGATTGTTATCGGGACCGTGTTTGGGCTTTCCTTTGCACTGAGTGGGACTGCGATCTATCAACCGCTTGAAACGGCGATTGATCTGGTGGCGCGGTCTTCGCTGGGGCTTGGTCTTTTGATGGTGGGGGCCGCACTCAGGCTTTCTGAATTTTCAACACCGACATTTGCAGCCTTTTTGGGCGTTGCCCTGAAATTGGTCGCATTTCCGGTCGCGATTATTTTTTCGCTGACCCTTGGCGGTTTTGACCCGCTGACGATCCGGATGGCGGCGCTGGCGGCCTGTGTTCCCACCGCCATGAATGGCTATCTTCTTGCCAGCAAGATGGGTGTTGATGCGCCGCTTTATGCTGCCATTGCCACACTGCAGACGGCTGCTGCATTTTTTACCATTCCCGCCATTTTGACACTTGCGGATGCGATGTCGGGCGCTTGACGCGTATCAAGGCGTAATACCAATGACCAATGATTAGAACCCATCTGACCGGAGCGCTTTTGCAAGCCGACTAGGCGAAAACCGCAGGCGTAGCCTTGAGCGGCGGTGAGGATTTTCAACGACGCAGGCATGCAAAAGCGCCCGGCCCTTCGGGTGAGGCTGGCATGGCCACCGCGGGCGTCAAAATCCTCGCACGATGCTTGGGCATCGTGACTGCGGTATTTTCCTACTCGGACGGCCATGCCAGCTCTCATCAGATGAGTTCTAATCATTGGTCATTGGTATAAGGCAACTTCAAGGCTATTCTGCCACGGCTGATCAATGGAGGATCAAACCATGGCAGACAATGAAGACAAAGGCAGCTGGAAGAGCTTCACCGAGGAAATTGAAGTTGCGGGCCACCAGCTTGTGGAGCGTATTCAAGAGCTGATTGCGGAAGGCAATGTCAGCCGGATGCGGGTACGATCGAAAAACGATGACGTTGTGCTGGATGTTCCACTGACTGCTGGCGCGGTTGTGGGCGGTGTCGTGGTGCTGGCAGCACCGTGGCTTGCTATTTTGGGCGCGCTGGCCGGGTTGCTTGCACATGTGCGCATTGAGGTGGTTCGCGAGGAACCGCCCAAAGAAGACGAGACCAAAGAAAACGATACCGGCGATGCGTCTTAGGTTTCCGGATAAAGCAGATCGACGATGTAGCGCGCGTCAAAGCGCAGATCGAGCATGCCGTAGGTGTTGCGCCAGCCGGTTGCCAATCGGCTTTCGGTGAAGGCGTCGGCGATACGGCCTGCACCGAGACGGTTGAGTTCTGCCGCGGCGGCAGCGAGCGCGAGTTGCTCGATCAACAGGCGGGCCGTGCCCTCATCCTTGTCGCAGAGCGAGGCGGCAGCCCGCAGCACGTCCATGGTTTTTGTTCCACCGGGACCGAGGTCGCGGGAAAGGCCCTGGAAGAGGATATCGAAGAGTTCAGGGCCACGCTTCAAGACACGCAACAGGTCGAGCGCCATAACATTGCCGGAGCCTTCCCAAATGGCGTTGACCGGGGCCTCGCGGTAATGGCGGGCGATGGGACGTTCTTCAACATAGCCGGAACCGCCGAGGCATTCCATGGCTTCGTAGATCAGCGATGGTGCAATTTTGCAGACCCAGTATTTGACCACAGGGGTCATGACACGAGCATAAGCGGCATCTTCCGCACTCTCCTGCGCGCGGTCGAAGGCGG
>JBNKQT010000030.1:0-3326 GCA_050297115.1 Ensifer sp.
CAGCGCCCGGAGTTGCCTTGAAGCCGCCTGTGCCCCAGCCGCAGTTGACATAAAGATTATCAACCGGCGTCTTGGAAATGATGGCCGAACGGTCAGGTGTCACGTCCACGATGCCGCCCCACTTGCGCAGCATGCGCATGCGGTTGAAGATCGGGAAGATTTCGGTGATCGCCGCAACTGTGTGCTCGATCAGCGGCAGACCGCCGCGCTGCGAGTAGGATGTGTACTGGTCCGTACCCGAACCAATCACCAGCTCGCCCTTGTCAGACTGCGAGATATAGGCGTGAACAGCGTTCGACATCACCACGCATGGGAAGATCGGCTTCACCGGCTCGGAAACGAGCGCCTGCAGCGGGTAGGATTCCAGCGGCAAACGAACACCGGCAGTGTCCATCACAACGGTTGTGTTACCGGCAGCCGATACACCAACCTTCTTCGCCTTGATGAAGCCCTTGGCGGTTTCGACACCGGCAACGGAACCATCTGTGTTGCGGCGGATTTCGGTGACCGGGCAGTTCTGGATGATATCAACGCCAAGCTTGGCAGCCGCACGGGCGTAACCCCAGGCCACAGCATCGTGGCGGGCGGTCCCTGCACGTTCCTGAAGCGCACCACCCATCACAGGGTAGCGGGCATTCGGAGAGATTGACAGCGGCGGGCAATATTCCTTGCACTCTTCCGGTGTCAGCCAGCGGTTGTCCACACCGTTCAAACGGTTGGAATAAACGTGGCGCTTGAAGCTCTGCACGTCGTGAACATTGTGCGCCAGCATCAGCACGCCGCGCTTGGAATACATCACGTTGTAGTTCAGCTCCTGGGAGAGGTTTTCCCACAGGTCCAGCGCATGGTCATAAAGCTTCGCAGACTCATCATAAAGATAGTTGGAGCGAATGATGGTGGTGTTACGACCGGTGTTGCCACCGCCGAGCCAGCCCTTGTCGATAACCGCGACATTGGTAATGCCGTGTTGGCTTGCAAGATAATATGCTGCACCCAGACCGTGTCCGCCTGCGCCAATGATGATAACATCATATTCGGCTTTGGGCTGGCTGTCTGGCCACTGCTCTTCCCAGTTCTTGTGACCGGTCATAGCGTGCCGCAGAAGGTTCAATGCATTAAATCGCGTCATGGCGGGCCTGCTGTCCTACTGTCTAGAGGTACGGAAGTTTAAAAACCTAACGGAAAGCAAGAAACTCCGGCTGGACAATAACGTCAGATTCCGTGAATAATTACGACATGGTTCTGTCACACCCAAAAAAACGCCTCAGCGTCGCCTTCCTGCTGGCCAACAGGTTCACGCTTTCGGCCTTCGCCAATTTCGTTGACGTGCTGCGTCTCGCCGCCGACGAGGCCGACCGCTCGCGGCCTATTCTTTGCGAATGGACGGTGCTTTCGCCGGACATGCTAAGCGTGTCCTCAAGCTGCGGCGTGAAAGTGCAGCCCGACACGCGCCTGACGAATGCAGGCGACTATGACTATATCGTCGTGGTGGGCGGCCTGATGGATGACAATTCGGCGCTCCCGCGCGAGGCGGTGAAATTCCTGCAGGACCGTGCCGCCAAAGGCGTGCCGCTGATTGGTCTCTGCACCGGCGTTTTCCTGCTCCACGACGCGGGGCTCTTGAATGGCTATCGCTGCTGTGTGAGCTGGCTCCACCATCAGGATTTTCTCGACCGTTTCCAGTCGGCCAAACTGGTGGCCGACCAGATTTTCGTGGTCGACCGCGACCGCCTCACCTGCTCCGGCGGCCACAGTTCAGCGCATCTCGCCGCCTTCATCGTGGAACGCCATATCGGCCAGTCGGCGGCCATCAAAAGCCTCAACATCATGATGATTGATGACGCGCATAGCGGCGAAAAAGCCCAGCCCGGCCAGCAATCCGGCCGCAAGGCCAACGACCCGCTCGTCAAACGCGCCATCCTGCGCATGCAGCAAAATATCGAAGTCCCCAAAACAATCGCGTCCCTGTCCAAAGACCTCGGCGTCGGCCCCCGAAGCCTCGAACGCCGCTTCCTAAAAGACCTGAACGTCCCCCCATCCAAAGCCTACCTCGAACTCCGCCTCGACCGCGCCCTCTCCATGCTGCGGGCAAGCGAAGACACAATCACGGAAATCGCGATTGCAACGGGATTTTGTGATGCACCGCATTTGACGCGGACATTGCGGACGGAGCGCGGGTATACGCCGAGTGAGTATCGGAAATCGCTGGCCAAGGCCCACGGGGCAGCGGAGGATTTGGCGGTGGGAGTGCTGGTTCCGGCTCGGTAGAGTTTGGTGGAAATGTGCTTCTAAATTGGCGACTTGAGCGCTCATTTCGGTAGCTTGCCATTGGAGGAAAGCCTATTAGGGATTTTATCAAGGATATTGCTACGAGCATTAAACTGAAATGAATCATTGGTGCGAACCCAAAGCTGAAGATAAAACTCAAAAATCCATCGGCCGCTTTGCTCGCCCGACATCCGTTAGTTGTCAGTCCCCTCCCGGCCCCCAATCGGTAGTTTATCAGGTATCTGAGACAACTATCTCACGCGCCACCCTCAAAATCCCCACCGCATTCCCCCGTCTCTGTCGTTCGGATCATGCTTTATGACGCAAATGTTCTGTCCATCTTTAAAATAAGACGCAATACTACATGTTGGAATGGGGCGTGTGCCATGTGAGTGCCAGTGGGAACAGGCATCTGGCACAGTGGCCCCGCAAGGCATGGTCGTTGATTTAAGAGTGCTGCTTGGCAGCCTCGTCAAATAAACAAAACGGAGAAGTGGGAATGTCAGGATTTCCTGAAAAGGCCAAAATCGTCATTGTCGGTCTGGGCGGCATTGTCGGTGCATCGATTGCACACCATCTCATCGAACGCGGCTGGGACGACATTGTCGGTATCGACAAGTCGGGTATCCCGACCGACATCGGTTCGACAGCCCACGCATCTGACTTCTGCTACACCACAAGCCACGACTATCTGTCGGTCTGGACCACGCAGTATTCCATCGACTTCTTTGAAAAAATGGGCCACTACGCCCGCGTTGGCGGCCTTGAAATCGCCCGCACCGGCGACGACGCCTGGATGGAGGAGCTGAAGCGCAAGGTCACTTCCGGTCGCGCATTTGGCACCAATGTGCGCATGATTGATGCTGCCGAAGTGAAAGAAAAGTTCCCGCTGGTTGAAGAAGACATGGTTGCTGGCGCGATGTGGGATCCGGATGCCGGTCTCGTTATCCCGCGTTCGCAGACCGTTGCCGGCAAGCTGGTGGATGCCGGCGAAAAGGCTGGCAAGCTGCGCGCTTTCGCCAACACGCCTGCACAATCGCTCATCGTTGAAGGCGGTC
>JBNKQT010000031.1:0-4089 GCA_050297115.1 Ensifer sp.
TCGATCTTCCCGCGCACAGTGGACGAGTTGTAATTCAGCCGTCAAACACTAAAGCCAATTAAAGGGAGAGATCAAAATGGCAGTTGTAGTCCAAAACATTGAACGGGCCGACCCCGAAGTGATCGCCAAGCTTGGCGAATGCGGCGTGGCGACCGTTCACGAAGCGCAGGGCCGCAAAGGCCTGCTCGCATCCTACATGCGTCCGATCTATTCGGGCGCACGACTGGCGGCCTCCGCCGTCACCATTTCAGCGCCTCCCGGTGATAACTGGATGGTGCATGTGGCTATTGAACAGGTGAAGAAAGGCGACATTCTCGTGCTCGCCCCGACCTCGCCTTGCGAAGACGGCTATTTCGGCGACCTGCTCGCTACCTCCATGCAGGCCCGTGGCGGCATGGGCCTGATCATCGATGGCGGTGTGCGCGACGTGCGCGACCTCACCCAAATGAACTTCCCCGTATGGTCCAAGGCGGTTTTCGCGCAGGGCACCGTGAAAGAAACACTCGGCTCGGTAAACGTTCCAGTCGTTTGCGCCGGTGCTTATGTTGAACCGGGTGACATTATCGTTGCTGACGATGATGGTGTTTGCGTGGTGAAGCGCGCTGAGGCCGAAGAGGTTCTGAAAAAAGCCCAGGCCCGTGAAGCTGCTGAAGAAGACAAGCGCAAGCGACTGGCTGCTGGCGAGCTTGGCCTCGACATCTACAACATGCGTGAACGTCTGGCCGAAAAGGGCCTGAAATATGTCTAAGCAGACCTCTGCGCCCTGCATGTGGATGCGGGGCGGCACGTCCAAGGGCGGGTACTTCCTTGCCTCGGACTTGCCATCAGACACCGCAGAACGCGACCAGTTCCTGCTGGAAATGATGGGCTCGCCCGATGCCCGCCAGATCGACGGCATGGGCGGCGCGCATCCGCTAACCTCCAAGATCGGCATTGTCTCAAAATCGGAGCGCGACGGTGCCGATGTCGACTACCTGTTCCTGCAGGTTTTCGTCGAAAAGGCAGTCGTGACCGACGCACAGAACTGCGGCAATATCCTCGCAGGCGTTGGCCCCTTTGCCATCGAGCGTGGGCTGGTGGAGGCGCAAGACGGCGTGACATCGGTCAAAATCTACATGGAGAACACCGGGCAATTTGCCGAGGCGCGCGTCCAGACACCCGGCGGCAAGGTGACTTATAAGGGCGATGCCCGCATTGACGGGTCTCCCGGTACATCCGCTCCGGTTCCTATTGAATTCAAAGACACGGCTGGCTCCTCCTGCGGCGCACTTTTGCCCACCGGCAATGCGGTAGACGAGATCGAGGGCGTTAAGGTCACCATGATCGACAATGGCATGCCCTGCGTGGTGATGCTGGCAAGTGACATGGGCATCACCGGCGACGAAAGCCCGAAGGAGCTTGAAGCCAACACCGTACTTCGCGAGAAGCTGGAAGCCATCCGCGCCAAATGCGGTCCGCTGATGAACCTTGGCGACGTGTCCCAGAAATCCGTGCCGAAGATGACGATGGTTTCCGCTCCCAAGAATGGCGGCGCGATTTCCACCCGCACCTTCATTCCGCATTCATGCCACGACGCGATCGGCGTGCTGGGTGCCGTGAGCGTGGCAACAGCCTGTCTGCTGGAGGGCGCGCCTGCCAAGGCGCTTGCTGAAACAGGCTCAGGCGCAGAACGCAATCTTTCAATTGAACACCCAACCGGCGAAATGACCGTTGTTGCCAATCTGGATGGCGGCGGTAATGTGACGAGTGCAGCCATCCTGCGCACCGCCCGCAAGCTTTTCGACGGCACCGTTTTTGCACAAGAGGAATAGAGAAATGGATCCCGATTGGCTCCCATTCCACCCCAACCCTTCCAAGCCGGAATTCAAGCTGCCGGAAGGCGCGGTAGATGCCCATTGCCACGTTTTTGGACCCGCGGCTGAATTCCCCTTCGCGCCTGAGCGTAAATACACACCGTGCGATGCGTCCAAAAAGCAGCTCTTCGAACTGCGCGATTTCCTCGGCTTTTCCCGCAACGTGATTGTGCAGGCCACCTGCCACGGCAAGGATAACCGCGCCATGGTGGACGCCTGCCGCGCCTCCAATGGTCTGGCCAAGGGCATTGCCTCTGTCGGCAAGGACATTACCGAAGCAGAACTGCAGGAAATGGATGAGGCTGGTGTGAAAGGAGTACGCTTCAATTTCGTAAAGCGCCTCGTGGATTCCACACCGAAAGAAGTGTTCCTTTCCATCGCAGACAAGATCAAACCATTCGGTTGGCACATCGTCGTCTATCTGGAAGCAGCAGACCTGGAAGAAACCATCCCCTTCCTGAAACAGCTGCCAACAACAGTCGTCTTCGACCATATGGCCCGCCCCGATGTGACCAAAGGTGTTGATCACCCCGACTTCCAGCGTTTCGTTGACCTTATGGAAGATGAAAAATTCTGGTCGAAGGTGACATGCCCGGAACGCCTCTCGGTTTCCGGCCCGCACACTTATGACGATGTGGTTCCCTTCGCCAAGAAGATCGTGGACCTCTACCCCGACCGCGTGATCTGGGGCACCGACTGGCCGCATCCGAACATGAAATCTCACATGCCGGATGACGGCAAGCTGGTGGACTTCATTCCGCGTATTGCAACGACCGAAGAGCTTCAGAAGAAGCTGCTGGTCGATAACCCGATGCGCCTCTACTGGGGCTGAATATTATCAGGTGCGATTGTGGCCACCTTCGGTTTTCTGGGAGGGGCCGCAGCCAAAGCGCCCGCTCCCACAATCAGCAGGACGCCAACAATCGTGAAGGCGTCCGGCACCTCACCAAAGAATACAAAAGCCCAAATGACCGCTGACACCAGATAGGTATAGTCAAAGGCGGCAAGAATGGCAGGCGGCGCGATCTGATAGGCGCGCGCCACACCGGCGAAAACAAGAGCCGACAATACACCGATCAACCCCAGAATTTCGTAATGATAGAAGCTCAGTTCGTGCCAGCCTTGCAGGATAAACGGATAGGCCTGCATCACAGCTTTGTCGAAACCAACCGCAGATAGAACAAAGCTTGCGCCAAGCCCGAGCAGGCCGAACATAATCTGCAGGGTAATCGTCAGCACAAGCGCCTCTTCCCCACGGCATTTGCCGCGTGTCGTCACCATGGCAAGCGCATAAAGCGCCGCACCTGCCAGCGGCAAAAGCGTGAACCATGAAAAAGCCTCCGTTCCCGGTCGCAAAATCACCAGCACTCCGGCGAAGCCCAACAACACACCAAGCCATTGGCGCAGAGAGATTGGCTCCCCCAGAAAAAACGCCGACAGCAAAATGACCATGACCGGTGCGGTGTAGATGACAACCGAAACAATGGAGAAATCGAGCACTGGGAGCGAAGCATAGATTGACAGCCAGCACAGGACCAGAAACGCATTGCGAATGAGCGACCAGCCCAAATGCTGGAATTTGAACCGGATGCGGCTAAACAATGCGATAATCAAAAGAACCGGCAATGCGAAGGCCGCCCTCAGGGCAAAAATCTGCCAAACGGACATATCCGCACTGACCAGTTTCACGATGGCATCTGTGAAAGCCATACCGAAAACAGAGGCGGCCATCAGGCCGATACCGCGAAGAACATTGTCGGGCAACACAGCAGTATTTTCCAAGGCCATTTGGCACCATCCAGAACATCTATAGAGCAAGCTTATACCGAAAACACACTTCCTATGGCACATAGGCGCTATCAGGCCTATTCTGAGCACGGCATTTGATCTCGATCAAATGACTATTTCTTATAGCTTTATAAAATTTGGTTGATCTAAGCGACGTCATCAAAGGCGCGCAATAATCCAGTTCCGGGAGGAAAGACAATGGATCAACCAGGGTTCGATCACCACATTCACATACCGGGTACAACTATTTTCGACGGCAAGATGGCCATGAAAGGCTTTGCCCTGAACAAGATGTGCTACTCGTTTAACGCCAAGGATAACCGCGAGGCATTCAAGGCGGATGAAGAAGGCTACATGGCCAAATACGGTTTGAACGACGAGCAGAAAAACGCCGTTCGCAATCGCGACGTACTGGGCATGATCGATGCGGGCGGCAACATCTATTACC
>JBNKQT010000032.1:0-9117 GCA_050297115.1 Ensifer sp.
CCATAGGAAATACGAATGAGGCGGCCAACTTCGAGACCCAAGGCACCAAGCACGTTTTTGATCTCGCGGTTTTTGCCTTCGCGCAGGCCCATCGTGATCCAGACATTGCTGCCCTGCTCGCGGTCCAGCGTGGCTTCGATACCACCGTAAAGCACGCCATCAACAGCAATACCGTCCTTCAGCTGATCAAGCTTTGGCTGGGTGATGGAACCGTGGGCGCGCACGCGGTAGCGGCGCAGCCAGCCGGTAGTTGGTAGTTCCAGCACGCGGGCAAGGCCACCATCGTTGGTCAGCAGAAGCAGGCCTTCGGTGTTGATATCGAGACGACCAACGGACATCACACGCGGCAGGCCTTCCGGCAGATTGTCGAAAACAGTCGGGCGACCTTCCGGATCGGAGTTTGTCGTTACAAGACCAGATGGCTTGTGATAAAGCCACATGCGTGTGCGCTCGATGCCTTTTATCGGCTCGCCGTCCACTTCGATCTTGTCTGCAAAGGTCACATTAACGGCGGGACTTTCCAGCACTTTGCCATTCAACGACACGCGGCCTTCCACAATCATCCGCTCCACATCGCGGCGCGAGGCTACGCCTGCGCGGGCCAGAAGCTTGGCGATGCGTTCTGCCGGTAATGTTGTGCCTTCCGATTTGACGCCTTCGCCGCGTGGAGCACCTTTGGGGGCTGCTGCCTTGTCGCGGCGCGGGCCATCCTTGTCGCTGCGCGGGCCGGTGGGCTTTCCACCCTTCTTCGGGCCGGAAAATGGCTTGCCCTTGCCACCGGACGGTTTGCCACCGGGACGCTTGTTCTTGTCGTTGCTATTCATTTGGATTTGCCTGTTCGTTTGCCGTGTCCTATCAGTTCAGCGGCGTAACGTTAAGAGGGTTTATCGACTGGTGGCTGCAAATCGCTATATGGATATGGCTTTAAATGAGGCGCGGGCAGCCGCTGAGCGCGGTGAAGTACCCGTGGGCGCCGTCCTGGTTCTTGATGGCGAGGTGATTTCCGCAGCCGGCAACCGTTCCCGAGAACTGAATGATGTAACGGCCCATGCCGAAGTGCTGGCGATCCGCGCTGCATCTGACAAGCTCGACGCAGAACGCCTTTCCGGCGCTGATCTTTATGTCACGCTGGAACCCTGCGCCATGTGTGCAGCCGCCATTTCATTCGCCCGCATCCGCCGCCTCTATTACGGTGCTGAAGACGAAAAAGGCGGAGGGGTGGACCATGGCGGGCGGTTTTACAGCCAACCAACGTGCCACCATGCACCGGAAGTATATTCCGGCATCGCGGAACAGGAGGCTGCCGCCATCCTCAAGCAATTCTTTGGAGCAAAGCGGGGCAGCTAGATTAGCTCTTGGCGTAGTCCAGCAATTCATCCCCGGAAAGACGATAACGAATCCACTCATTTTGTGGTTTCGCGCCCGTCGCATCATAGGTTTTGATTGCGGGCGTGTTCCAGTCAAGCACGCTCCATTCAAAGCGACCATAACCTTTTTCAAGCGCATAATTTGCCAGATATTTCAGGATTGTACTGCCGATACCCATACCGCGAGCATCCGGTGAAACATACAGGTCTTCGAGATAAAGTCCGGCACGCCCCTCCCAAGTGGAATAGGTATAATACCAAAGCGCAAAGGCCAATGGTTGGCCGTTTTGTTCATAAATCAGCGCATCGCAAACCGCATTCTCGCCGAATACCGTTTCGTAGATTGCAGCGACATCGGCTTTCACCTCATGCCTTGCATTCTCAAACTCAGCCAATTCGCAAATAAAGCGAAAGATCGTTTCTGCATCTTGAGGAACGGCCATGCGGATATTGGGATGTTGCATTTTCAATTTGCTTACTTTCAGGAGGCTGCAGCCAAACGCATCTGGCCGATGACCGTTTTATTACGGCCTTCATGTTTTGCACGATAAAGGTTTTCGTCTGCGTGTCGCAATGCCGCGGAAAGGTCAAAGCCTTTCGTCAACAATACGCCACCGAGGCTGATCGTTGGTCGCAATTGCCTGCGTTCGTCGGTATGCAACACCAGCCTTTCAACAGCAAGACGAATATTTTCGGCATGATGAAAGGCTGCATGGGTGCTGAGCGCACCAAAGAAGACAGCAAATTCTTCACCACCGATCCGCCCGAAATGCGCGCCCTCCGGCAGTTCTTTTGTAATCGCTGTTGTCATCGCCTTCAAAACAGCATCGCCTTCGGCATGACCGTGGGTGTCGTTGATTGATTTGAAATGGTCAGCATCAATGATGAAAAGAGCGCCTGTCTGCTCGCTTTTGGAAAGCATGGCCATAACTTCCCAAAATGCTTCCCTGTTCAAAATCCCGGTGAGACTGTCACGGCGATTTTTTTCAACAAGTTCATTGTGAAGGCGACGCAATTCAAGATGTGCTTTTTCGAGCGCTGCACGCGCCCTGTCGGCTTCTGTTCTTGCCTGACGCATTCGATAGTTTGCATAGCGATGGAATGCGCCGGACGGCCAAGCGATAACCAGCGGACAAACGATAGAAAGCGTTAGAGCGACGGGGCCAATCGGCACCCCTCGAAAAAAGGCAACAGCTAAGCAGATCGCAACAGACGCCAGCGCGGCGCCCAGGGCATAAAAGCCTGAAAATATAATAAGTTTTAGTATATCACGGTGGGGCATGACCGTGTATAGCGAGCGAAATCTAAACAGAAGGTTTCGCGCTGTGGTATGTCACAACGAATTCTAACCTCAGCAAGATTTCATACTTTTCCTAGAATAGGTCGAGCGGGTCCCACCACTGCTTTTTCTTGCCTGAAGTAGCAGCTTCGGCCTCTTTCTTGCGCCGCTTTTCCTTCGCCTTTTCGGACTCTCCCAAGTCTGACAAAACGGAGGGATCCTCGACAGTGCGGTAGGTTGTGGGCGGATCACTGAGGTAGCGGCGATCACCGCTTGTGATCCCATATTGGGCCTTACGTCGCTCGGCATAGCTGCGGCTTTGCTCTTCCACGCCGAGTTTTTTGCTGGTCGCCTTCTGCCGGACCAGCGGCGAGCGTCGTCCAGCCGCATTTGCGGCGTCTGCTTCATCAAGCAGACGCTGTCTGGCTTCTTCGGGGCTTTCAATCCAGTTGGGGTTGTTTTCACGATCCGAAAGGGACGCTTGCGGCTCAACCAGCGCCAGCCGACCGTTTTCCGGAACAACAAGACCCGGACGCGGTTGATAGGCGATATTCTTCTTTTTCTTGGCTGATCCGACTGCAATGGACTCACCCAAGTCGTCCAGAAACTGTTCGGCGGCGGTCTTATCTGTGCCGTATGTCGGGCTGCTTACACAGCTTGTCAGAGACGTTGCTCCCGCCGCAATCACAACCACCCCTGCACAAACTCTGAACATATGCGTCATTCAATAAAACCCTCCGGCAAATTGCCGTTGCCACCAGTCAGGCAGGAGCCCTGCTACACGAATCCGGCGAATTTCGGGCGGAACCTACCGGATGAACCGCCAAAACGCAATTCATCCGGTATTTTAACAAATTAATCCTTAACCGCGTTGATTTCACGCAAAGCTGCCGCGTCACGCGCGGAAACATCGGGATAATCAGGATCGGATCCAACATCCTTGGTGATGCGCCATGAGCGCGCGCATTTGGTGCCTTCGGCCAGCGTAGGCTCGACCGAAACGCCCGACACTTCATCCAGACGGAAGGCTGATTCCGGACCTTCAGCATCATCCACCACGATGTCAGAGGTGATGCAAAGCTCGGCAAAATCCTGGCCCTTGAGAGCTTCCAGCAGCTCTGCATTGCTCACATGAACAATTGGGGCTGCTTCCAGCGATGCACCGATACGCTTTTCACGGCGCTCGATTTCCAGCGCGCCGGTCACAACATAACGAACCTCGCGGATTTTTTTCCACTTGGCGGCCAATGCGTCATTCTGCCACTCAGCAGGCACATCCGGGAATTGTTCGAGGTGAACGGATTCCGCATTCGGATCACGCGATGTCCAGGCTTCTTCCATTGTGAAGACCAGCATCGGGGCGAGCCATGTCACGAGGCAATCGAAAAGCTTGCGGATGACATAGAGCGATGCCCGGCGCTTCATGGAAGATGGGGCTTCGCAGTAAAGCGCGTCCTTGCGAACGTCGAAATAGAAGGCAGACAGTTCGATATTGGCGAAATCAGTCAGCGCACGGGTGATCTTCTTGAAATCGAAGTTGTCGTAGCCGGAGCGTACGAGCTTGTCGAGTTCATAGAGACGATGCAGCATGAGGCGCTCAAGCTCTGGCATATCGGTCAGTGCGATCTCCTCGCCCTTGTCATGCGCCAGCGTGCCCAGCATCCAGCGGATGGTGTTACGCAGCTTGCGATACGTATCCACATTGGTCTGGATGATGGTTTTGCCCAGACGCTGGTCTTCGGAATAATCCGTGGTCATGACCCAGAGGCGCAGGATATCCGCACCAAACTGTTTCATCACTTCCTGCGGCACCACCGTGTTGCCCTTGGACTTGGACATTTTCTCGCCCTTCTCGTCCATGGTGAAGCCATGGGTGACAACGGCGTTATACGGCGCGCGGCCACGCGTTGCGCAGCTTTCCAGCAGAGACGAGTGGAACCAGCCACGGTGCTGGTCAGAGCCTTCGAGATAGACATCGGCAGGCCATTTCAAATCGGGGCGATCTTCCAGCGTGAATGTATGGGTAGAGCCAGAGTCAAACCACACATCAAGAATGTCGCGAACCTGCAGCCATTCGGCCGGATCGTATTTGTTGCCGAGGAACCGCTCTGCGGCACCCGGTGCAAACCATGCATCCGCACCTTCAGCTTCAAAGGCTTCGATGATGCGAGCGTTCACTTCATCATCCACCAGAAGCGTGCCATCCTCCTTGGCAAAAACGGCGATTGGAACGCCCCAGGCGCGCTGGCGGGAGAGAACCCAATCCGGGCGCTGCTCGATCATGCCACGCAGACGGTTCTGGCCACCGGCGGGCACAAAGCGGGTCTCATCGATCGCTTTGAGCGAGCGCGAGCGTAGCGTGGTGCCATCACCAAAATCCTTGTCCATATAGACAAACCATTGCGGCGTGTTGCGGAAGATGATCGGCTTTTTAGAGCGCCATGAATGCGGATAGTCGTGCTTGATACGGCCACGGGTAAAGAGGCGATCGGCCTTGATGAGAGCTTCGATCACGCGCTTGTTGGCGTCACCCTTCTTGCCGTTGTCGTCCATCACGCGGGCGGCACCACCTTCTGCACCGGGACCAAAGCCGGGCGCATCTTCCGTATAGAAACCATCGTCACCCACCGGGAACGGGATTGAGGGGTCGATGCCGCGTGCTTCGAGATCACGAACTTTATCCATCCAGGCTTCAAAGTCTTCGCGACCATGCGAAGGTGCTGTGTGCACAAAGCCTGTACCGGCGTCATCGGTCACGTGGTCGCCATCAAGCAGCGGAACCTTGAAATCGTAGCCCATGTCTACCAGCGGGTGCGCGCAGGTGACTCCGGATAACTCGTTTGACTCAAGGTCACGTACCAGACTCAACGTAACCTTCGCCTTGGCAGCGCTTTCATCAGCCAGACGCTTGGCAAAGATGACCTTCTCGCCCGGCTGCGGGCCGAAGTCGTTTTCAGCAGCAGTCACTTCGTAGAGGCCATAAGCAAAACGCGAGGAGAAGGAGATCGCGCGGTTACCGGGGATCGTCCACGGGGTGGTGGTCCAGATAACAACGAAATTGCCCTTCAGGTCGTCGGGGCCTTCCGTGATCGGAAACTTCACCCAGATCGTGTCGCTCTCGACTTCAGCATATTCCACCTCGGCTTCCGCCAACGCGGTACGCTCAACAACCGACCACATGATCGGCTTGGAACCGCGATAGAGCTGGCCCATCTTGGCGATCTTCAGAAGTTCGCCGGCGATGCGGGCCTCGGCGTGAAAATCCATTGTTGTGTAAGGTTTTTCAAAGTCGCCTTCGATACCAAGCCGCTTAAATTCCTCAGTCTGGACATTGATCCAGTCTTGGGCAAAATCACGGCATTCCTTGCGGAATTCGTTGATTTCCACTTCGTCCTTGTTCTTGCCCTTGGCGCGGTAAGCCTCTTCGATCTTCCATTCGATTGGCAGGCCGTGGCAGTCCCAGCCAGGCACGTAGTTGGAATCGTAACCGCGCATCTGGAATGAGCGGGTGATCACGTCTTTGAGGATCTTGTTCAGCGCGTGGCCGATATGGATGTTGCCGTTGGCATAGGGAGGGCCATCATGGAGGACGTATTTTTCGCGACCAGCGGCGGAAGCGCGGAGCTTCTTGTACATATCCATCTCAGCCCAGCGAGCCACGATTTCCGGCTCTTTTTGCGGCAGGCCGCCGCGCATCGGAAAATCTGTTTTGGGCAGATAGAGGGTTGAGGAATAATCGACTTTTTCGTTCGTCTCAGTCATTTTGAATCAGGCCGTTTCATCTGGTTGCGCCATATCACTTTAGGCGCGTCTCACAGTGTGTTTCTTGAAGAATATCAACGGGGCGCGTGAAATGCAGCGCCAAAATCCCGGACCCTTGGGCGGGCTCTCGAAACGAGCGCCTCAGAGGGCCGGGCCAATAATTCGGGATATGAATATCAACCGGAACATTGTCATAGCGCGGCTTGTTTATGCGTTTTTGAAATAAAATGAAAGAGGCTAACGTCAAGAAAGCACCTTTAGCAGCTTGATGGACCAAAGGTGAATGAAAGTAAGAAATCGCAAACTCAAATAGCAAGCGCTCATGAAAGATTTCTTTATATTTTTGTGCGAAGGGAATGGTAACGAAATCTTTTACAGGCAACCATGCTCGACCCCAACACAATATCCTCCGTCGCTCTAATGATTATGAGCTTCGCCTGTCTGGTGACTGGCTCGGCATGGTTTTATGGTGAACGGAACACGGAGAGCAAGTCTGGTTCCTCGCATCTCTGCTCCAGATAATCGGCGGATTTGCCCTTGCAGTTGATTCCGTGGCTCCGTTTTACATCGGCACGTTAATTGGCACCTCGCTGATCACCGCCTCCACGGGGTATCTGCATCTGGGGTATCAGCGCTTTTTCCACCAACCACTTCGGTTTCGCCAAACTCACCTCATTGGCGCTACATTCGGTGTAGCCATCTTTGTATTGAGGTTCGCATCCGGTGGCGCCCAGGATTTTGTATCCGTTCTTTATCTCGGCACCTCCCTTAATGTCGCTCTCACGATTAAGACGGTTCGCCAGTGCCTCAGGTCCGAGCCGCTGCCCTCTGGTCGGGCTGCCCTTTTCGTTTTATCGGTTTATGGTGCCGCCAATCTGGCGATGTTCCCGATCGCATATCTGGAACCTGTGCATTATGTGAATGGTTATCCGGAGGCCCCATGGCTTTCAATCACCACTATACCATTGCTCTTGATGGCGCTGGCGACCTACATAATGGCGTTAGTACTCAAACTTGAACGCGCGACGGAAAAGCAGCGTGTACTTGCAACGCATGACGTGATGACCGGCCTTTTAAACCGGCGTGCATTTTATGAGACGGTGGCCAGCTTTATCAACCGCCCTGGTGCAGTTGCCATTCTCGACCTGGATCACTTCAAGGCGATCAATGATAATTATGGTCACAAGGCAGGCGATGACGTGTTGATACGTTTTGCCAATGCCGCGGAGCCGCTTTTGCCTCGCGACGCGCTTTTCTGCCGCCTTGGCGGCGAGGAGTTCGGCGTTATCCTGCTCGACTGCGATGCCAAATATGCCAAACAGGTTCTTGAGGATGTCCGGTCAGTCACGTCCGCGCTGGAATTCGTTTCAGCTGACGGAAAACCGTTCGAGATAACCTTGTCTTGTGGATTCACGACAAGCAATGATCTTGCTGGTGAGATAGACCGCACAATGATCCGGGCAGATAACGCGCTTTATGAAGCCAAGAAAAATGGCCGGAATTGTGTGATGTCGTATGAAGACATCAATCCCGGCCATTCTGAAGTGCTTAAACTGACTGACGTGCCGCTGAGAAAAACTCAACGCGTGTAATCAGGCGCGCCACGGCGATACCAACCAGCATGGCCGCAATGAAGATGAAGGCGCTCAAATGGCCGAGCCCCAGTGCCGGGATCGCCGCACCTGGGCAGAAGCCCGCAATGCCCCAGCCGATGCCGAATGTGGCCGAACCACCCACCAACTTGCCGTCCACCAGTTTTGCCTTGGGCAGAACGAATTCCTTTGAGAAGACCGGGCTGTTGCGCTTACGGAAGATCACTGCATAGCCGGGGACTGCCACAGCCAGCGCGCCGACCATAACCAGCAGCAGGCTGAGATCAAACGTGCCTGCAAGATCAAAAAAGTTCAGAACCTTTGCAGGGTTTGCCATGCCGGAAAGAGCAATGCCGAGGCCGAAGATTGCACCAATGATATAGACAACAAGGTAGCGCATCAGATGGCACCTCCAAGAATGTGACGAATGAGGTAGACCGTGAGGAAGCCAAAGGCCATGAACGTGGCCGTGGCGACGATGGAACGCTTGGAAAAACGCGCCACACCGCAAATGCCGTGGCCGGATGTGCAGCCCGAGCCAATCGTGACGCCGATGCCCGTGATCACGCCGCCGATAATAAGCGCCGTTGTGGAAACCGGCACATCATAGGCAACCTCTTGGCCTGCAAGCTGCAGAAACACCGGCGCTGAAATTGCACCAGCAAGAAATGTCGCCTTCCAGGCCCAGTCGCGATCAAATGGTGGCAGAATACCGCCAATGATTGCCGTCATGCCAGCAATGCGACCCCAGAAATACATCAGTGCAACGGCAGCAAGGCCAATCAAAACACCGCCGCCAAGCGAAAGAAGAAGGGTAAACTCAGTCATGCGTTCTCTCCGCACAATTTATCGATTGCCCACAATCTAAGTCCTGCACGAAGAAAAACATACGATTCCTATTATGTAATACGGACACATAGGAAAATTGTTTTGCGTTAAATCGGCTTCGCGCGAAAAATTCGCGTTGCGTCAGCAAAACACTGGCTCTGCCGTGCCTGCGATACTCGCCAATTTTGCAGATTGGCCAGCCGATGCCTCCCAAGCTGGCTGTAGCGCAGAAGGTTCAGGCGGACAAGACCCGCCACCGGGGCCAGCACCCTGAGCGCAACCAAGACCA
>JBNKQT010000033.1:0-3201 GCA_050297115.1 Ensifer sp.
AATTCCAGCGTCCCATCCTGTGATTTGAATGGCATGACTAACATGCTTTGCCGAGTTTGGCGACTGTTGCCTTGGTGCGTTTGGCATTGAAGGACCAGCCGAGATTTTGAGGAATGTCGCCTGGTCCAGAACATTTCGATCAATCCTTGTTCAAGAGAAAGGTCGCAATGGCTTCGCGATCTTGTTGGGACAGATACTGGGTTCCGTCGCGAACGACTTCGCCCATGGAGCCGCCAAAAGCATCACCGTCCGGCATGACGCCGGTGCGCAGAGCATAGGCAAGATTGTTGACGGTCCAGCCGCCCTCATTGAGGGCCTGTGCAGTGATGGGTGGAGACTTGCCGCCATCTGGCAGACCGTCGGAACCGTGAAGTGCGAATTCGGCCTGTCTGGCACCTGCAAAATTGCGTGGCGTGTGACATGCACCGCAGTGGGCGGCTCCCCGCACGATGTATTTGCCACGGTTCCACTGGTCCGACTTTTCGGGATCCAGGCTGAATGACCCGAAGTCCAAATAAGCCGCGCGCCACAGCTTCAGCCCGCTTCTGAAGTTGAACGGAATTTTCAGTTCGTGATCTTTCGACGGCAGATCATTGGCCGGAACCGTTTGGAATGCAGCCCAAAGATCGGCAATGTCCTGATCAGAGAACTTTGCGTAGAACGGATAGGGAAAGGCCGGATAGTAGGGGGCGCCATCCGGGGATACGCCTTTGCGGACTGCTTTTGCGAAGTCTTCCACCGACCACGCACCAATCCCTTGCTTCTGATCGGTGGTCAGGTTCGGCGTATAGAAGGTTCCAAAGTCGGTTTTGAGAGCAAGGCCACCTGCCAGTGGCGGGCCGCCTTGCTTTGCGTTTGTGTGACAGGCAATGCAGCCTGCCATGCGCGCCAGATAGGCACCATGTTTCGCGTCACCTTTGGTCGCCTTCAGGCTTGATACACCACCAAGCGGCCAACTGAACAAAGCAGCTCCACCCGCCGCAACAACTGCCACCGCGAGAAAGGCCAACAATAAAAACTTCTTCATGGCCAACTACCTTTCAGCGCGGAACTGAGTGTGACAAGCAGAACAGGTCTGCGTTACCATGTTGAAGACGCTGTCGACTGACATTTGCGCAAGCTGATCGGTATCCATCACAGTGGTGTCATCTCCCATCATACCGTTCCCAGCCATGTCGGAACCGCTCAACATGCTTGACTGACTACCCATTGTCATCGAGCCATTTTCGTGCATTAGCCCCTTGTCAGCCACCACTTCCAGACCTTCAGAATATAGGGCAAGCCGCTCGGCATAGTCTGAGAAGCTTCCCCAGTCGGACCATATTTCAGGTTTTGCCTCGGATCCGTGACTTTCAGCGCCTTCGGGAAACAGCTTGGTCAAGGCTTCGCCAGCATGAGACTGGATGAGCCGCGCCCCTTCCCTGACTTTATCGGCATTGTATTGGATGTCGCCACGCATCATGACTGAAAGCGATTTGACAACTTTGGACATAGCGAGCATGCCGTCCATGCGTTCTTTTACGATGCCTGTCGCACCGCCGTGGGCAAGAGCAAGCGTGGAGAGACCAGAGAGCGCGAGCGCGCAACCGGAAAAGATCATTTTTTTCACAGAATTATCCTCTTGATATGTTGAATGGTGCGGGCTCGGCCCGCAAAGCAATATTCAAGAGAAAAGTCTCGGCGGTGGAGTATCGAAAAGCAGTTCACCCGGGCGATGCGCCGGCTCGATATGGCCGGGAATATAAGCTTTTCGCAAAGGCTCTGAAACCTTCGCTTCACATGGAAGCGTCAGACTAAGCGCCCCGCAATGGAGTGAAAGGTCTTTTTCCGATGTGTCCTTCTCCGTCTGCGCATGCTCATGTTGCATATCTGCGTTTTCTACAGACAGATCCGAAGAATGTGCATGTTGTTCCGAGGCATGCGTATAGAGCCCGCCCGAAAAGGTGAGTGAAAGCGCCGCAAGGCAGGCCAGCACTCTGAAAACACGAATCATTGCCATGGTAACTATGCTCTTTGTTCACAGAATTGCGGCGGTAACTTGGCTAAAGCTGACCTTATGGTCCGCTTCAAACCGGATAGCCAAAAGCCCAGGTCGGCAGCGTTTTCAACCCGGCATCAATCGAAACCACACCCTCCACATTCTCTATCGCGACTTGAATTGCATGTTCTTCTTCCGCGCTGTGTACAGCACCTGCGATTGAGACATGACCCTGATGAACACTATAGTTGATCAGATTAAGCGGAATGCCGGGAACATCTTGCAAGGCAGCGGATATTTTCTCCCTCAGATCTCGGTCATCACTGGAGGGAGTTGGAATATTGTGCTTCTGCAACGCCGACAGCGCGTGCAGCAGGTTGGCGCGGCTGACAATACCAACAACCCTGCCGTCTCTGATGACTGGTACGCGCTTAATCCTGTTTGTTTCAAGAAGTCTTGCAATTTCAGAAACGGATGTATTGTCTGAAACGGCAACGACATCACGTGTCATGACATCGGATACATGGTGGCTCTTCGCCTTGATGAACTCGTCCATGTTTGGCGAAAGCTCAGTTAACATCTCGAGCCACCAGGCGTGATGTTTCTCATCGCCGTCACGGAGTCTGCGGATAATGTCGCCCTCGCTGATTATTCCAGCAAGTTGTTCTTTCTCATCAATCACCGGCACAGCGCTGACATGATGCTCAAGCATAAGCCTGATGGCAGTCTCGACGCTGTCGGTCGCGGCAATGGATATAACGGGCATCGTCATTACATCGTTGGCATTCATGTCAGTTTTCTCCCTCCTGATTGCTGGTCCATCGTCTCAGATAAGTTCTCTCAAACACCATCACGGTAATGACACTGATGAATGCGATGAAGACAATGGTGGCATCTGATTGAAGTTTCATGGCCGTGAAGGCGGCCAGCACGACTGCGTCGGAAACGAGAGCCAGAATGAGGATCGTGGCTCTTGCGCCGGTTTCCTGACGGCGGAAGCGGAAAACACCCCAATGAATGACCATATCCATGATGAGATAGAAATAGGCTCCCAGCGAGGCAATGACAACCGTGTAAACAAGCGTGTGTTTCTGGATCGGGCCGGACATCCCGAAATGGCTGTGGGGGATCAGTTTCATATCCGTCAGCATCGCAAGCATGCGGGAGACCGCAAAAACACTTGCAAGCACGGCTGAGGCCGTCGCAACGACAGCAAGAAGAAC
>JBNKQT010000034.1:0-3564 GCA_050297115.1 Ensifer sp.
TCTGCAGCCGTGCCATCGCATCAAACGGGCTGAACAGTCGGCTATTTGACCGTTTCCTGCGCCGCTACCGCACGCCGCGCGCCAGCCGCACAGAATTGCAGGCGTTCTACGACGAGGTCACCGCCGAACAAGCGGCCATTCAACACACGCTTGAACAGTGGGATGCGCCCGAATCCCCCTGTTGATGTCGCGATTTCGCACTCGCACTTTTCAAACACATGCGATATAGCCCGAAGGAGAACCGTCACACACGCCAAATGAAGACGCTATGCACATTCCAAATCATCAGCCTATCACCCCGGAACTTATCGAAGCCCACGGCCTGAAGCCGGATGAATATGAGCGTATTCTGGAGCTGATCGGCCGTGAGCCGTCCTTCACAGAACTCGGCATTTTCTCCGCCATGTGGAACGAGCATTGCTCGTATAAATCCTCCAAAAAATGGCTGAAAACGCTGCCGACCACCGGCCCGCGTGTTATCCAGGGCCCTGGCGAAAACGCTGGTGTGGTCGATATTGATGACGGCGATGTCGTAGTCTTCAAAATGGAAAGCCACAACCACCCGTCCTACATTGAGCCCTATCAGGGTGCGGCCACCGGCGTTGGCGGCATTTTGCGCGATGTGTTTACCATGGGCGCCCGCCCGATTGCGGCGATGAACGCGCTGCGTTTCGGTGAGCCATCCCACCCCAAAACCAAGCACCTCGTTTCCGGCGTTGTCGCCGGTGTTGGCGGCTACGGTAATTCCTTCGGCGTGCCCACTGTTGGTGGCGAGGTAGAATTCGACGCCCGCTACAATGGCAATATTCTCGTCAATGCATTCGCCGCTGGCCTTGCCAAGGCTGATGGCATTTTCCTGTCAGAAGCCAAGGGTGTTGGCCTGCCCGTCGTTTATCTCGGCGCGAAAACAGGCCGTGATGGCGTCGGCGGAGCCACCATGGCGTCTGCCGAATTCGACGAAACGATTGAAGAAAAGCGCCCGACTGTTCAGGTCGGCGACCCCTTCACCGAAAAATGCCTGCTGGAAGCCTGCCTTGAGCTGATGGCCACCGGTGCCGTCATTGCCATTCAGGACATGGGGGCTGCTGGCCTCACCTGCTCTGCCGTTGAAATGGGTGCCAAGGGCGACCTCGGTGTGGAGCTGAACCTTGACCTCGTGCCTGTGCGCGAAGAGATGATGACGGCCTATGAAATGATGTTGTCGGAAAGCCAGGAGCGCATGCTCATGGTTCTCGAACCCTCCAAGGAAGAGGTCGCGAAGGCGATCTTCGTCAAATGGGGTCTCGATTTCGCAATTGTCGGCAAAACCACCGACGACCTGCGCTTCCGCGTTCTCCATCAAGGCGAGGAAGTCGCAAACCTGCCAATCAAGGAACTGGGCGACGAAGCGCCAGAATACGATCGTCCGTGGAAAGAGCCGGGCAAGTTCCCGCCCATGGAAGCCCATCAGTTCCCGGTCCCGTCTGACTATAATGCAGCCCTGATCAACCTTGTTGGTTCACCCAATCAGTCATCACGCCGCTGGGTTTACGAGCAGTATGACACGCTCATTCAGGGCAATTCGCTGCAGCTTCCAGGTGGTGATGCCGGTGTGGTCCGCGTTGAAGGCCACCCTTCAAAGGCGCTTGCCTTCTCATCTGATGTTACCCCGCGCTACGTTGAGGCCGACCCTTTTGAAGGCGGCAAACAGGCGGTGGCTGAATGCTGGCGCAATATCACCGCCACCGGCGCCCAGCCGCTTGCCTCCACTGACAACCTCAATTTCGGCAACCCCGAAAAGCCTGAGGTCATGGGCACATTCGTCATGGCGATCAAGGGTATTGGTGAAGCTTGCGAAGCGCTGGAATTCCCGATCGTGTCCGGCAACGTCTCGCTTTATAACGAGACCCACGGCAAGGCGATCCTGCCCACGCCAACCATCGCAGGCGTCGGCCTTATGCCGGATTGGTCGAAGATGGCCCGCATCGGTTCTGCCAATGATGGCGACGAAGTGATCCTCATTGGTCTTGACGGTTCGCATCTGGCGCAGTCGATTTACGCCCGTGACCTGATTGGAATGGTGGAAGGCCCTGCCCCCGAAGTTGATCTCTTCGCAGAGCGCCGCAATGGCGATTTTGTGCGCGGTCTCATCCAGAATGGTCAGGTCACGGCCTGCCACGATGTTTCCTCCGGCGGTCTGGCGCTTGCGCTGGCTGAAATGGCGATCTCCTCCGGCAAGGGGGCTGAAATTTCGCTTTCAGAATCCAACGGCCTGCCGCACGCCAACCTCTTTGGTGAGGATCAGGCGCGCTATGTCATCACCGTTCCGCAAGACATGGTTGGCTTCATCTGCGGCAATGCCGAAGGTGCAGGCGTTCCATACCGCCGTCTCGGCAAGGTCGCAGGCGAAACGCTCGTCGTGGATGATCTGATTTCGGTGACAATTGAGGAATTGCGCAACGCCCATGAATCATGGTTCCCTCAGTTCATGGACGGCGAAATTCCCGCCGCGGCAGAATAACTTAATTGGAGTGACCCCCATGGCAATGAGGCCTGGTGAAATCGAAGAGCTCATCAAAACCGGCATTCCCGGCGCTGAAGTCACAATCCGTGATCTTGCGGGCGACGGTGACCATTACGCTGCCGAAGTCGTGGCCGAGGCGTTTCGCGGCAAGTCTCGCGTTCAGCAGCACCAGATGGTTTATGACGCGCTGAAGGGCAATATGGGCGATGCATTGCATGCCCTTGCCCTGCAGACCTCTGTTCCGGAATAGGGAAGCTTGCACACATGGCGAAAGGCTTGATGGACGAGCTGCTCGACACCGTCGTTCAAAGCGTCGTGAAGAGCATCACGCGTGAAGTCAGCCGGGAAATCAGTGATACAATCACCGAGAAACTCGGCCTGCCCAAACGCCGTCGCCGCAAATCCACCAGCCGCAAGTCCCGTCGAAAGACAACGACGCGCAGGACAACGTCCCGCGCGAAGACAACTCGCAAACGCGCCACCAAGCGGTCCTCCGCCTCCAAGAGAACACGAAGCTAGTCCGCTCGGGCGGCCTCTTCCTGCGGCACAAGCTTGCGATAGAGATGCCATGTCGCATGCCCGAGAATTGGCATCGAGACTGCCAGCCCCGCCAGAAACGGGACCATACCCACAACAAGCAGCGTGGCCACAATCAGACCCCACAGCAACACTGGCACAGGGTTTTTCAGGGTCGCTCGCACCGATGTATCGATGGCTGACACGGCACCAACATCACGTTCAAGAAGGAGAGGAAAAGCAACTACACTTGTCGCCAGCACGACAAGGGCAAAGCCAAAACCAATCAGATCGCCGACGATCATCATTTCCCAACCGGCGCTGGTGTAGAAAACGTTTTGAATAAAGGCGCCAAGAGCGAGGTTTTCCTCCAAGCCAAAGCGCACGTCATAAAGCCCGCGCGCAATGAGAATCCAGGCTAGAAAAACAGCGAAAAGGTAACTTGCCATAGCGATGATTGAGAAAAAGGCCGGGGTCTTGCGCACCTCAAGCGCCAAACGCCAGTTCGGCTCCTCACCCTCCTCAATCCGGCGGCTCATATCATA
>JBNKQT010000035.1:0-5776 GCA_050297115.1 Ensifer sp.
ATCCGTATTCGTTGCAAGAATAACGGAGCGGTCAGCCATGCAGTTCTCCGACAAAAAATGTTTGGTCTTTCAGGGCGGCGGCGCATTGGGCGCCTATCAGGCCGGTGCCTACGAAGCGCTTCACAATGCCGGCCTGGAACCGGAATGGATCGCCGGAATTTCAATTGGCGCGATCAACTCCGCAATCGTTGCCGGCAATGTACCAGACGAACGGGTTCAAAAACTGCGCACTTTCTGGGAAATGGTCAGCGGCGGGCCTCAGCAAATTCCGCTTTCGGGTGAACCCCTGCTGCGCCGATGGTTCAACAGTTTTTCCGCCGCCTACAGCGCCACAGTCGGGGTGCCCGGTTTTTTCAATCCGCGCTACCTCGCCCCCTTTGCCAGCGCCAACGATCCTTTGGCCAAAATCAGTTTTTACGACACATCGCCGTTGATTGAGACACTCAATACCCTTGTGGATTTTGAACGGATCAACAAAGGACCGGGCCGTTTAAGCGTCGGCGCGGTGGAGGTGGAAACCGGCAATTTCGAATATTTTGATAGCGCCACACTTGGCAATGAAGGCGGCCTGCAGGCAGAACATATTGCTGCCTCCGGCGCGCTGCCACCGGGCTTTCCGCCCGTTGAAATAAAAGGACGTCACTATTGGGATGGCGGTCTCGTTTCCAACACGCCACTCAACTGGATCATGTCAAAGCGCAATCATGCCGAAGATATTTGTGTGTTCCAGATCGACCTTTTCAATGCACGCGGTCGCCTGCCGCAAGATCTCACCGAGGTGAACTTGCGGGAAAAGGAAATCCGTTTTTCCAGCAGAACCCGCATGAATACCGATATAGCCGCGCGCGAGGAACACACCCGCCGCGCACTGAAACGCCTGCTTTCCAAACTGCCGGATGAATTGGCCGATGACCCGGATGTTGTCTACCTGCAGGATCAGGAAGATGGCGGCGCGACAACAGTAGTGCATCTCATTTATGAGCGCGCAGACTATGAGTCTTCCACAATGGATGCGGAATTTTCGCGCGCCACGATGGAAGATCACTGGAGGGCAGGCTATGACGATGCCATGGCAACTTTGAATTGCCGCTCGTGGAAAGAGCGCAAGATACCCGACGACGGCTTTGTAACCATCGACCGCCGCCGCGAAGACAAGAAAGGATGAGACGATGAAAATGAAGGACAAGGTCTGCATCATCACAGGTGCCGCTGGCGGTATCGGCTACGGGATTGCCAAGCGCTATATCGAAGAAGGTGCAAAGGTCGCGATTGCCGACATCAAGGCAGACGCAGCTGACAAGGCTGCCGCTGACTTGACGGCGATTGGTCCCGGCGAAGCCATCGGCATCACCATGGATGTGACGAGCGAAGAGGCGGTCAATGCCGGAGTTCAGGCTGTGATGGACAAATGGGGCCGCGTTGATGTTCTCATTTCCAACGCAGGCGTGCAGATCGTTCACAGAATAGAAGACTTCCCCTTTGATGCCTGGAAGAGAATGCTGGCGATCCATCTGGATGGCGCCTTCCTCACCACCAAAGCCTGTATGCCAATCATGAAGGCGCAGAATTCCGGCTCCATCATCTATATGGGCTCGGTGCATTCCAAGGAGGCCTCGCCACTAAAGTCGGCTTACGTGACTGCCAAGCACGGCCTTCTGGGGCTGGCTCGGGTGGTGGCCAAGGAAGGCGGCAAACACGGCGTGCGCTCTAATGTAATCTGCCCCGGCTTTGTGAAGACGCCACTGGTTGAAAAACAAATCCCCGAACAGGCCAAGGAACTGAATATTTCCGAGGAAGAAGTTGTGTCCAAGGTAATGCTGGGCCAAACGGTAGACGCTGAATTCACCACGATTGAAGATGTCGCGGAAGTCGCGCTTCTCTTTGGTGGTTTTGAGACGAATGCGCTCACCGGTCAGTCCGTTGTCGTCAGCCATGGCTGGTACATGGAATAAAAAGCGCTCGCATAAAAAAGGGCCCGAAAAAGCATCGGACCCTTTTTGTTTTTCTTGGTGCTTGATAACGCGGCTAGGCTACATTCCGCTCGCTGGAAACAGCGCTGTTACCATCTGCAAGCCGGAAGCCTGAAAGCCCCTCGCGCAGCACTTCCACTTCCTGTCCAAGGGCGTGCGTTGCTGCCGTTGTTTCTTCCACCATGGCGGCGTTTTGTTGGGTCATCTGATCCATTTGGCTGATTGCGGTATTGATGCCACCAAGACCGTTGGATTGCTCTCTGGCCGAACTTGCAATGGTTGTCAGGCGCGCGTTGATTTCTTGCATGAAGCCTTCAATCTCGTTGAGTGTCTCGCCTGTATTTTCCACGAGCTTCACGCCTACGCCCACATCCTCATTGGAGGTGGTGATCAATTGGCTGATTTCCTTGGCCGCTGCACCAGAGCGGCTTGCCAATTCGCGCACTTCCTGAGCAACAACGGCAAATCCCTTGCCAGCCTCGCCTGCACGCGCCGCTTCAACGCCAGCATTCAACGCGAGAAGATTGGTCTGGAAGGCAATTTCATCCATAACCGAGATAATATCTCGAATTTTTGCGGACGATTGCTGAAGCTTGTCCATTGCCGCGATGGCCTCTCCAACAACGGCGGTTGAACGTTTGGTCGCGCCAACAGCATTTTCAGCGATTGTACTGGCTTCGTGCGCACCTTCTGCAGACGACCGCACATTGGTGGTGATTTCTTCCAGTGACGCTGCGGTTTGTTCGAGTGAAGCAGCCTGTTGTTCTGTTCGGCGTGCAAGTTCATCTGCCGAACCGCGCATTTCGTGGGCATTGCCGCGGATCGACTGAGCGCTGGCCTCAACTGTCAAAAGTACAGAGCGCAAATGCTGTTGGGCCAGGTTGAAATCGGAGCGCAGACGGTCAAGCTCCGGCGTGAACGGTTCCACGATATCGCGAGAAAGGTCACCTTTAGACAGGCGTCCCAAGCCCTCACCGAGCGCTTCAACAGTCTTTTGCAGCTTTGCGGCCTCCTGGGCACGCTGGTCGTCGCGTAGCTTGCGGTCATTTTCCGAGAGATGGCGATTTTCCTCGGCAAGGGCTTCGAGCTGCTCCTTCTCGATCGCTGCTGCCTTGAGCTTCTCAACCGCACCAGCAACGATTCCGAGTTCGTCGCGGCGTTTCAATCCGGCGATCTCTGTATTCAGATTTCCAGACGCGAGAGCCAGAAGTGATTCCGTAAGCCCGCCTAGTGGTTTGGTAATAGAACGCGCCAGAATGAAGGCCTGAACGATTGTCAGCAATGTGATAACCGCTGAAAGCGAAAACCAGAGTGTGAGTGCGTTTTGTGAACGGCTCAGAAGTCTGGCTGCATCTTCTTGGATGTAGTTCAGTTCCGTCGTTTCAATGATTCGCAATTGTTCAATGCGCTTACCGGCAATTTCATGCCAATCGGCGTATTTTTTTGCCTTGATCTTGCCATTCGGCCCGGTCCGGTCGGTTCGCCCACGAAGCTTTTTGATATCAACGACATCACGAGAAGCTAGGATTTCCTCATAAACCGGGCGCATTTTTTCGCCTTGCTGCCTGAGGAATGAATCGATCAGGATATCCTGTGAGACAACAAGCCGCTGATAGTCTTCAAAGGCAAATTTCGTGATTTTGCCCTTGGCAATCGCGCCATCGATAACAGCCTGTTCGTTGCTGGCGTATTCCTTTGCCATTGAAATCTGGTTCAAGGCAACGGCCTCAAGTGCGATATTGGCGGATTGTGTTGAGCGTCCGGCGATACGTTGAATATCCAGTGCGGCGCCAATAATCGATGTATAGGCAGAAACCACGCCGGATGAAGAAAGTTCCCGGCTTTGTGTCTTGGCGCGGGTTTCCACAAGACTTGCAAGTGTTTCTTCAAACAGGGCCAAAGCCTCGTCTGCCTTGGGCCGGTTGAGAGCCCGAATGTCGGACGCAATTGCGCCAACATGTGTGAGAATTTGATCTGTTTTGGTGTAGGCAGCTTGTAATGCGCCTTCGTCAATACTCTCTTCGCTGAAGAGAAACGCTCTACTGCGCTCATTCTGAAGGTGGGAGGTTATATCGTTGATTTCCGCAACCCGGTTCAAAAGAGACCGCATGTCGGAGTAGTCTCTAAATTCGACAAGGCTGTCCCTGATTTGCAGGCCCGCAAAGCCCAGGAGGCCTATGAGTGGAACTATAATTGACAAGGACAAGCGACTGGATACGCGAAGACTTGGAAGTTTCAAATTTTTGTTCCCCTGATAAGTACCGGCGTGTGTCTGGAACAAATGCCTCCCATTTTGAGCCATACACGTCTTCAATATGCCGCCAAAATATTTAGAATTGGTATACAGGCCCTTCGACAAGACTGGGCTTAAAGTTGCTTAAGCTGCAGGCTGCAACAACCGTCCTGCCGCCTTGCTGCATACTTCTCCAAACGCTTCAAAGTCGCGTCGCCGCCCAATATTGGCTCTTCGCCAGACGAGCCCAATCTGACGAAAAGGCTCCGGTTCTGCAAAGGGAACAATGCGCATGCGATTGCGGCTGGCTTCATCGCTTGCTGCAATTTCCGGAATCAAGGTTATGCCCATACCGTGGCTTACCATTTGCAGGAGGGTCGCCATGGAAGTTGCGCCATAATTGGCAACCTTGCGGCTTGCCGCGCCGCCACACACCGCCAGTGCCTGATCGCGCAGGCAATGCCCTTCCTCCAAGAGCAAAAGCCGCTCAACGTCAATTTGATCTTGCGTCATGGGCGACATCAAAACTGTGTTTTCTTCCTCTGCACTGGCGATCAAAAAACGGTCGCGGAAGAGGGGCAGGCTGCCAAATCGCTCGTCATCCAATGGCAGGGCAACAATAGCGCAATCCAGTTTCCCAGCGCGCAAATCCTCAAGGCACCCATCGGTCATTACTTCCTTGAGTTCCAGCTCAAGGTCAGGATACTCAGCCTTGAGCGCGGGGATGAGAACGGGAACCAGGTAGGGCGCTACGGTCGGTATAATGCCAAGTCGCAAGCGCCCTTGCAAAAGCCCGCGAGCACGTTTGGCCCGTTCCATCAGATTCTCTACAGAACTCAAAATCCGGCTGACTTCCGGCAGTAATTCTTCACCTTCGGGTGTGAGGAAGACGCCAGCCCGCGAACGTTCCACCAGCTTTACGCCAAGAGCCGTCTCCATCTCTCGAATCTGGGCTGACAGGGCCGGCTGGCTGACGTTTACAATCTCGGCTGCCTTGCCAAAGTGCCCGCAGCTGGCCAGCGCCTCGAAATAGCGCATTTGACGAATGGTAATCATGATAGGAAATTCTTATCAAAAATAAAATCAAATGCAATTGGAAATTATTGAAAGGTAATGAGAAACTCTTGGCGCAGTCCCAATGTGGACAAGGAACAACGAACGTATTTTCGGAGGAAAAGATGGACGCCAAGGTAGAAAAGACGGGCAAGTGTCCCGTGATGCACGGTGGTATCACAAGTGCGCGCAGCGTTGGTACAACAAACAGTGACTGGTGGCCAAACCAGCTCAATTTGAAAATCTTGCACCAGAACTCCTCCAAGTCCGATCCGATGGGTGCGGGCTTTGATTATGCAGAAGAGTTTGCAAAGCTCGACTATGAAGGCCTGAAGAAAGACCTGGCCGCGCTGATGACCGATAGCCAGGAGTGGTGGCCCGCTGACTTCGGTCACTACGGCGGCTTCATGATCCGCATGGCATGGCACAGCGCCGGTACATACCGCACAGGTGATGGCCGTGGGGGCGGCGGCACAGGCCAGCAGCGTTTTGCGCCGCTCAACTCCTGGCCGGATAACGG
>JBNKQT010000036.1:0-4416 GCA_050297115.1 Ensifer sp.
CCCCAGGAGAACTTGTTCCACGGAGCCGTTTCGTGCTTGCCGGTCAGGCGCATGTGGTTGTCCGGACCGTAAACGTCGATATGCTCTTTCCAGTTCTTGGCAAACGCGTCCATGAGGGCTTCGAAGTAAGCCTTGCCGCCCGTTTCGCGCATGAACTTGGTGGAAAAGTTGCAATGCATGCCAGAGCCGTTCCAGTCGGTATCGCCGAGCGGCTTGCAGTGGTATTCGATGTCGATGCCATACTTTTCGCAAAGACGCTCAAGCAGGTAACGTGCCATCCAGATTTCGTCAGCAGCCTTCTTGGAGCCCTTGCCGAAAACCTGGAATTCCCACTGACCCTTGGCCACTTCAGCATTGATGCCTTCGTGGTTGATGCCAGCTTCAATGCAAATGTCGAGGTGACGCTCAACGATTTCGCGAGCGATGTCGCCGACCTGGGAGTAGCCAACGCCGGTGTAATACTTGCCCTGAGGCTCAGGGAAACCCTGTGCGGGGAAGCCGAGCGGACGACCGTCCTTGTAGAAGAAGTATTCCTGTTCGAAACCGAACCATGCGTTCTCATCATCAAGGATTGTGGCGCGTGCGTTTGATTCATGCGGTGTTTCGCCGTCAGGCATCATCACTTCACACATGACCAGAACGCCGTTTTTACGCTCAGGGTCAGGGTAGCAAGCAACCGGCTTCAAAACGCAGTCAGAGCTGCTACCTTCGGCCTGCATCGTCGAAGAACCGTCAAAGCCCCAAAGCGGAAGCTGTTCCAGGGTCGGCATGGAATCGAATTCCTTGACCTGTGTCTTGCCGCGAAGGTTGGGGACCGGCGTGTAGCCATCGAGCCAGATATACTCGAGCTTATATTTCGTCATTGCGTATCTCTCATCGTTAACAATGGTATTTGGCTTTTCACCAAATGGCTCAGGGCGAAAGAGTCATTCCAACGCCCAATCCGTCTGCCTACATGCATACACCGTGCCAATTTTTAAGGCGCGCCCGAAAAACGATGAAATTATGAGAGATTCGGGGGCTATATGTGACGATTGCGAAGTTCGCATGCCTTTCATCGACATACAACGCGCAGATTCCTGCCCATCAAAAACTGACTCAAAAAGGTGCACTACAAATTGCCCACATAATTGCCTCATGTTTGTGCATAAATTTTATGCATAAGACGTTTTTTTCATCATTTTTGTGACAATTTTGGTGCGTCCCGAGGGCTTTTGCAGTATTCTCTCTGCCATACAACGGAAACGAACACGAAAGGTGGATAAAATGAAGTCAGGTCAAAATCAGACCAGCGCACAGATTTATGCCTTTCCGGTAAACAGAATTGTGCGTTCATGTGGCATGCGTGAACTTGAAGCGCTTGAGAGGGGAGAACTCGATCATCACGTTGACGTCGACAGCTGGTATCATCAGGAAGCTATTGAAGCGAGCCCGACCATCAGCGACAAGAAGCAATAAGCGGGACCAAGCCCTTGAGACCATAAACGCCGCCATCAATGGGCGGCGTTTTTGTTACAATACTCAACCTTGGGCATCAGGCGATACTCGCCTCTTCCTGAGCTTCATTGTTGAGATACTTTTCTTCCAGGTAGCGTTCAGTCGCATCACAGGGCATTGGGCGGCCATAGAAATAGCCCTGCCCCATACCACAGCCCAGGGCTTTCAATTTCAACGCCTCGGAGAAGTCCTCGATTCCCTCGGCAACCACTTCCAAATTCAGCCCTTGGCACATTGTAACAATGGCGCGGATGATGTGCTCAGAAGCTGGATCATCAGCAATACGACACACGAAGGCGCGGTCAATCTTGACTTTATCGAAAGTGAAGTCACGCAGTCGGCCCAAACTGGACTGGCCGGTTCCAAAATCATCCAACGCAATTCGAATGCCTTCAGCACGCAAATCTGTAACAATCTGCTGCGCCATCTCCGCATCAGCCATCACTGCGGTTTCGGTGATCTCCAGTTCAAGGCGTTCAGGCTCCAAGCCGACCTTGCTGATAATATTGCGAACGATCTGGCTCGTACGCCGGTCGGTCAGCTGAGCAGACGACAGGTTAAAAGAGAGAAATAGTTCCCTTGGCCATGAGGCTGCAGCCTGCGCGGCGCGGCGCAACAGGGTTTCAGTCAGGGCATCAATAAAACCACGCTCTTCAGCCAGCGGCACAAAAACTGCCGGTGAAACAAAACCAAGATCGGGGTCATTCCAACGGGCAAGCGCCTCGAACCCGACAGTCCTGTCATCAGCAAGGCTCACGATGGGCTGGAAATAGACTTCGATATTGTCAGAAATAATCGCATTGCGCAGAGCCTGCTCAATCTGGGTCGCACGCCGCATTTCCTGCGCGATTTCACTGGAATAGACCGTAATTTTGCCGGAGCCACGCCGCTTGGAGCGATAAAGCGCTGTTTCTGCGCTTTTCATCAGATCATCAAAATCCTCACCCGCAAAAGGATAGATCGCAAAACCGAACGAAGCGGAAAGCCGCACATGTCGATCCCCCAGGTCGTAGGGCGCCGAGAGCACTTCCTTGAACATCGTGCCAACTCGCTCTGCACCACTACGCTCAAAAAGCAATGGCAATACAAAGGCGAATTCATCGCCTGAATGACGGGTTACAGTTGCACCTGCAGGCATGCACGCTTTCAGCCGGTGCGCCACTTGGCAGAGAATTTCGTCGCCTGCTGCGATACCAAAAAGGTCGTTGATTGGTTTGAAGCCATCGAGGTTCACGATTCCTATCGTGAATGGTGCCGGATCATCCGCACGCTCCGCAGCCAATGTGCGAACCTTGTCACGAAGGCGATAACGATTACCCAAACCCGTTAAGGGGTCGGTATACGCCATTGCTTCTGTTTCGTTTAAGCTCAGATCCCCAAGCTTTTCCACTGCCGCCATACGATCTCTTTCTACGCTGTTGGCTGTTGTCCCCAAAACAAGCCACAGCTACCCCCGTAGAACACGCCACTATCCAGACAGTGCGCAAATTCGGAGAAAGATTACTTTGGAGATATTAATAATTTCACGCAGAAAAATTATAATAATTCACATACCAATTCCTACAGTCCATGGCGTTTCGGCCTTTTCCACTGTTTGACTGGTCGACATAACCGAACGCTTTCTGCAGAAGGCAGACTATTTTTCCGATTGGCAAATAGATACAGATTATGTCTGTTTAGCTGTTCGACTTCTGAGCCATAAGGTCATGTCGTTGCTTGATCAATTACGCAGATTTCAGTCAGATGACATACTTAGCCTTGAGCGCTACCTGCAACTGATTTCTCCTGCACCGAGTCTACGTAGCAATCATACACAAGTTCCAAAGCTTCTGTACTGATTGGCTTGACGATACAGCTGACCATGCCCGCTCTCATGCATTTGGCTTCTGCCTCGGCATCTTCCTTGGGCAACACACCTACAATCGGTGTTCGTGTGGGCCGCTCACCGTCCAAAACAGCGATCCGCCTTGCGGCCTCGTAGGCGTCCATAGACGGCAAGGTAATGTCCATAAGAACAAGCCTGGGTCGCAAGTCTTCAAACATTGCAAGCGCCTCTTCCGCTGTGGATGCGATGCGGTACTGAACCCCCATACCATCGAGAATACTTGCAAAGACGCTCTGATTGACCGCATTGTCCTCCACCACAAGAACTTCCACATCACTAAAGCGGTAGATGGGCATTTCGTCAGGCCCCTCAAAAACCGGCAAACCGGCATGTGCGAAGAGCATTTCGTCTTCGACCGCGACGGTATTGCCTTGAGAAACCACTCCGCCAGACCCAGCCTTGGGCGGCATGTTGGCCAACACTTCGGCAAGTGTGAAATGTATCGGCCTTCCAGCTCCAACCAACATGGCTGTAGCACCATGATTGCTGGCAACGTCCAGACAATCAGCGGCCATACTTTCCTCGACCAACACCATATGAGGCAAAGCCGCACATTGCTCGGCTACATCGAGGAAAGCTTCTTCTTCCTGCATTGATATGACACCGCATGCGTCAAACCCATGATTACCCAGTTCACCGACACATAGCTTCGAAAAAACAGGATCATCGCTGACAAGGAGAACGCGGGCCTTGTCCATGCTGCTTTCGTTTGGATCTGTGTCGTCTGCGTGCGTTGGCTTTTTTTCCAGAGCTTCGCCGGGCACCTGTATTGCCGATATCGACCAGTCATCGTCCGACTGCACTTCCGCGGCTTCTGCTTGGGCTGCAGTGACATCGCTCAGAACCGTCACCAAAAAGTAATTGCCGGGCTTTCCCACTCGGAACTCATGGCGGACAAACTTGCCGAAACCACCGTCAGGCAGCCGCTTTTCTTCCACCACCCGGCTCGCTTCTCCGGTTTCAAGTACTTTGCTGTTGGAAACATCCAAACGCGTTGCCAGCACGCGATCAGTAATATCCCAGGCCTTGCGCCC
>JBNKQT010000037.1:0-5921 GCA_050297115.1 Ensifer sp.
AATGAAAGGCGGCCCGACCATGACGACGGAACATTTCTGGATATCACAGGCCCATAATATGACGACCATGCAGCAGCCACCTGGGCCATGGACGCTCGTTTACAATGGCGCGATGTACACATCGATGGACAAGGGGGAGAGCTGGAACAAGCTGCGCGACCTCGATCCTGCCGCCACCGAGAGCCATATCGATGCTCTGGCCGAAACGGTGGAAAATGCTGTCTGTGGCGAAGCGGAGCTGGACGGTGAGACCGTTGATACCGTCGAGGCTGATTACACGATGGGCGCGGGCGACAACCTGACAGAGATTCACGACAAATACTGGGTCAGCCGCGACGATGATTTCGTCCCGAGATCTGAAACGACCATGAAAATGCCCTCGTTTGAGAGCTTCGTGACACAAACAATTGAAAAGGCGCCGGGCTTGGAGTTGCCGACGCCTCAGTGAGAGGGGTTAAAGCTCCACCGCTTCAATCTTGCGGTCAATAAAGCGCAAGGCCACACCGCCGTTAAGCAGCTTGAGCGCCAAGTCACCGAAAAGCTCGCGCCGCCAGCCATGCATGGCTGGCACATCGGCTTCTTCCGCTTCCGCTGCAATCCGGTCCAGATCATCGCCGCTGGCAATCACTTTCGGCGCTACACCGTGTTTTTCCGAAACCCGCTTCAAAAGCACTTTCAAAAGCTCGGCGGCAGACGCAGAACCTTCCGGTGCGTGACGCTGCTTGGGCAGGCGCGGCAAATCCTCTTTCGGAATCTCCAGCGCTTCCAGCACAGCCTCGACGAGACCCGAGGCCTGTGCAGAACGCTCCCACCCGCGCGGAACTGCGCGCAATTTTCCAAGCGCTTCGGAATCCTTCGGCTGCTGCTGAGCGATTTCGTAGATCGCATCGTCCTTCAAAATGCGCCCGCGTGGTTGGTTTCGGTCCCGTGCTTGTTGCTCGCGCCACGCTGCCACCTTCTGTAAAATGGCAAACTCAATCGGCTTGCGTACGCGCAACTTCATCCGCCGCCAGGCATCATCGGGGTGAATGTCATAGGTTTCCGGCGATTCGAGAATTTTCATCTCGTCAGTCAGCCAATGTGTGCGGCCTTCGCGCTCCAGCTCTTCCTTCAACACCTGATAAACATCACGCAGATGCGTAACATCTGCCAGTGCGTAAGAAAGCTGCTTTTCAGAAAGCGGACGCCTGCGCCAATCGGTAAAACGCGAGGTCTTGTCGATATGCACGCCTTGCGTCTTCTGCACGAGCTGGTCGTAGGAGACTGAGTCTCCAAAGCCGCAAACCATCGCGGCAACCTGGGTATCGAACAGCGGATGCGGTATCACCTTGCCAAGATTATAGATGATCTCAAGGTCCTGACGGGCAGCGTGGAACACTTTCACAACCGAGCTATCGACCATCAAGTCAAAAAACGGCTTGAGATCAATGCCATTTTTCAGGGGATCGATCAGATATTCATGGTCGGGATTGGCAATCTGGATAAGGCAGAGTTCAGGCCAGAAAGTCGTCTCGCGGATAAACTCCGTATCGACTGTCACATAATCTGATTGAGCAAGTTGTTCGCAGGCTTTCGCCAGGTCCTCAGTGGTCGTGATCATAAAAGCAATACTGTTCGCGGCGCCGCGTTCCGCACGCAGCTGATTTCAAGAGGTTATGTCTTTTGCCTTTTGCTGCGCGAAGTCAAGTGCGAGGTGTCAAACCACCCGGAAAAAGCCCGTCATTCCAGTCTTTTGATGTTCAATAATATGGCAATGGAAGACCCAGTCGCCGGGATTATCGGCTTTCAGGCCAAGCTGCACCACCTCATCCGGCTGGATGAGATAGGTGTCGGTATATATTGGCATTACCTCACGCGCTGATGATTTCAGCACCTTGAAGGCCAACCCATGCAGATGAATGGGGTGCGAATGCGGCGTGCGATTGGCCATTTCCAGAACGTAGGATTTGCCCTGTTTCAGTTCATAGAGCGGATCATGCGGATCTGCTGTATCTCCCGTCCACGGCACCTTGTTAATGGCCCAGAAATTGTAGCCCAGCGAGCCGCAGAAGCTTTCTTTCACCGGCGCACCTTCCGCCGTTGCGGAAAGCTCCAGTGGCAGAACTTGCGCATCGGAAAGGTCAGGCTCGCCAACAGGGTTTGCGGGCAGGGGTGTCACATCACCAAGATTACGCTTCAGCGATGAACCAACCGCTTTAAAGGATGCAATTTCATAATGCGGAGTTGCGCGATAATTGCGCAAAGTCACCGTCTTCCCCTCGCTGTCAGGCATACGGATAATGATATCTAGCCGCTGACCTGGCCCAAGTTCCATCTGGTCGAGGGGAAGGGCTTCTCAACAGGCATGGCATCAATCGCCACCACCAGCGCAGGTGCCCCCTCAACAGCGAGATTATAAACCCGCGTCACATCGGTAATGGCGATGCGAACGCGCACCAGCCCACCGGCGGGCGCATCATATTGCGGCTCAACTGACCAGTTCGCCGTGCGCACCGTACCATAGGTGCCGGACCGCGCCGCGCTGCGAGGCTTGAACTGGTTGATAAACTGCCCCTTGCCATCCAATCGCCAGTCACGCAGGTTCAGAGCAATCTCATGGTCAAATTTCTGATCATCAGGGTTCTCAACGATGAAAAGGCCTGCCAGCCCCCGTCCAATCTGTGTCAGCGTATTGCAATGCGGGTGATACCAGAATGTGCCCGCATCGGGCGGTGTGAAAGAATAATCAAACGTGTCGCCTTCATAAACATAAGGCTGCGTCAAAAACGGCACGCCATCCATGGCATTGTCGATGCGAAGCCCGTGCCAGTGAATAGTGGTCGGCTCTTTCAGGTTGTTCAAAAGCTTGGTCGAATAGGGCATGCCTTTTTGCACGCGGATCACCGGCGGCTGCGGCCCGTCATTCCAGGTCATCACACCTTTGGTTTCTGACCTGCCGTCAATCGTGGCCTTTGTTTCTCGTGCTTCCAGAAGCATCGGCATGGCGGCTTCCAGGCGTTTCCACCCACCGGCCAGCCCGAGGCCCGCGCCATAGGCCGCCACGACACCACCCGCCTTCAACATGTTCCGCCGCGTTATCAAAGCCATTGCCAAATCTCCAACAAGCACCGCGCTCATTATAGAAGCGCCAAACTTGACCTCAACAGTCATTATTGCATTTCATCTGCACCAATTCGCCGCAAGGGTGTTTGCTCAAGGTCAAAAAAGCGGCGCTGGATATTGCGAAATCGCCCCGGAGCCTTGACAAAATCACCCCACCATGCGTTTGTCCGCCGCGAATTTACAGGCGCTTCGCATTCCCGCTGTAAGCACTGTCAGACACGAATTCCAGGAATAAAAATAATGCATCGTTACCGCAGCCATACCTGTGACGCACTCCGCAAGTCCGATGTGGGCAACACTGTCCGCGTTTCGGGCTGGGTTCACCGTGTGCGCGACCATGGTGGTGTTCTCTTCATCGACCTGCGCGACCACTACGGCATGACACAGGTCGTAGCCGATCCCGACTCACCTGCCTTCAAGACCGCTGAAACTGTTCGCGGCGAATGGGTGATCCGCATTGATGGTAAGGTGAAGGCCCGTTCGGAAGACACCGTAAATGCCAAAATGCCAACCGGCGAAATCGAGCTTTATGCAGAAGAAATCGAAGTGCTTTCCTCTGCCGCTGAACTGCCGCTGCCGGTTTTCGGCGAGCCGGATTATCCGGAAGACATCCGCCTGAAATACCGCTTCCTCGATCTGCGCCGCGAAACGCTGCACAAGAACATCGTCAAGCGCACCAAGATCGTCACCGAAATGCGCAACCAGATGTCAAATGCTGGCTTCGCGGAATACACAACGCCGATCCTCACGGCTTCGTCGCCGGAAGGCGCGCGCGACTTCCTCGTGCCAAGCCGTATCCACCCCGGCAAGTTCTTCGCGCTGCCGCAGGCACCGCAGCAGTATAAGCAGCTTTTGATGGTGGCTGGTTTTGATCGCTACTTCCAGATCGCACCATGCTTCCGCGATGAAGATCCACGCGCTGACCGCTTGCCGGGCGAATTCTACCAGCTCGACGTGGAAATGAGCTTTGTGGAGCAGGAAGACATTTGGGAAACCATGGAACCGGCAATCAACGCCGTGTTTGAAAAGTTTGCCGAAGGCAAGTCCGTTACCAAGCAGTGGCCGCGCATTCCTTACGATGAAGCAATCCGCAAATATGGCACAGACAAGCCGGACCTTCGCAACCCGATCATCATGGATGACGTGAGCGAGCATTTCGCAGGCTCCGGCTTCAAGATCTTCGCCAACATGCTGGCTTCCGACGAAAAGAACCGCGTTTGGGCAATCCCGGCCAAAACCGGCGGCTCCCGCGCATTCTGCGACCGTATGAACTCATGGGCGCAGAGCCAAGGCCAGCCAGGCCTCGGCTACATCTTCTGGCGCAAGGAAGGTGAAGCTTATGAAGGTGCAGGCCCGCTTGCCAAGAACATTGGCCCTGAGCGCACCGAAGCGATCCGCACCCAGTTGGGTTTGGAAGATGGCGATGCCTGCTTCTTCGTGGCTGGCGACCCGTCCAAATTCTACAAGTTCGCAGGCGACGCCCGCACGCGCGCCGGTGAAGAACTGAACCTGATCGACGAGACGAAGTTCGAACTTTGCTGGATTGTAGACTTCCCGTTCTACGAATGGGATGAGGACAACAAGAAGGTCGACTTCTCGCACAACCCCTTCTCCATGCCGCAGGGCGGCCTTGAAGCGCTTCAGAATGAAGACCCGCTTACCATCAAGGCTTACCAGTATGACGCGGTCTGCAACGGCTTCGAAATCGCCTCCGGCTCGATCCGTAACCAGTCGCCGGAAACCATGGTCAAGGCCTTCGAAATCACCGGCCTCACCAAGGCTGATGTGGAAGAACGCTTCGGCGGCATGTATCGCGCATTCCAGTACGGCGCACCTCCGCACGGCGGCTGCGCATTCGGTATCGACCGCGTGGTGATGCTGCTCGTGGGTGCAAAGAACCTGCGCGAAATCACGCTCTTCCCGATGAACCAGCAGGCGCAGGATCTGATGATGGATGCTCCGGCACCCGCATCCAACGCCCAGCTGATGGAGCTGGAACTCCGGGTCATCCCGAAGAAGACGGAAGACTGATTGCATCTGCCAATAGGACCTTGATGTGCTGAGAACAGCCCTGAAGACACCGACACACGTCGATCTATCATTGATACTTCGCGGGCTGTTTTCTTCATTGGTCGTTTGGTGGCACACGATTGGTGCCTATCAAAGCGAAGGGTTTCTCTTTTGGCTCGGTGTACCCGGAAGGGTGTCTGTCTGGGTGTTCTTTGTACTGTCCGGATATGTAATCGCTTATGGCTTTCTCACTCAGCGTTACGCATTCAGCTTTTCTGGGCTAAATGCGTATCTGTTGCGCAGGGCAGCCCGCATCTTGCCCTTGTTTTGGCTCGTGCTGGCTTGTGCCGTTGTTCTATCACTATATTTCGGCACCGGACTTCCCGTCACCGCGAAGAATCTTTTCGCTTCATTCTTCGCCTTCCAGTGGCAACATACCCGCTACTTCGTTGGGGTTTTCTGGACGCTCGGGCTTGAGTTGCAATTCTACCTGATTGCCCCGCTGGTCTTCCTGCCGGTGGTTCGCTCAAAAAAATACGGCCTCTATGTCTTGTGCGCGCTTTGGGTTGTGTTGGCGTATTCATCTATCGGTTCTGGCGATGATCGTTCTCTGTTGGGTAATCTTCAGCACTTTGCAACAGGGGCAATTATCGCGTGGCTGGCGATTAACAGGCGTCAATGGTTTGAGCGTTCTGGTGCGCGGGGTGCCTTGCTTTTTGGTGTGCTGGGTATCCTGGGCCTGATCTACACAACCGTTCACTACAAGATGGGCAGCTTTTGGAGCGGTTCTGGAGCGCTCTTTACCGATT
>JBNKQT010000038.1:0-4276 GCA_050297115.1 Ensifer sp.
GCCCGTGCGGGATCGTCCATCGCCCGGTTAAAGGCGATCAAGCCCAGATACATCAGAAACAGAACGAAAACCGAGGTCAGGCGCGCATCCCAAACCCACCAGGTGCCCCACATGGGTTTGCCCCACAGTGAGCCGGTAACCAGCGAAAGAAAGGTGAAGGCTGCGCCCAGGGGGGCGGCTGTCTTGGCTGCCACATCGGCAAGCGGGTGCCGCCAAACAAGCGTTCCAAGGGCGGCAATTGCCATCACCGAGTAACACATCATGGCAAGCCAGGCTGCAGGCACATGAATATACATGATGCGCACTGTGTCGCCCTGCTGATAATCGCCCTCGGTTGTGAAGCTCATATAAACGCCCACGGCAAACAGGATCAGCGTAATTATGGCAAACCACGGCAAGACGCGGTTCACCAGTGCGATGAACTTTGTCGGGTTGGCCAGGTCAGCAATCCTGGAAATGGAAAGTGCATTTGCTGTCATGGTCCGTTTCCTACTCGCATTCGTAAGGGCCTGCAATTGATCTTAGTCAAGATGTATAGCAATTTGACGATATATACATCAATCTGAATATATCAATCCGACGAAGATTTCAGCGCCAGCGACGCGGCAAAGGGTCCTATTACGGCGAAGGCCAAAGTAATGGCTGTTAATATCATAAATGGCGGCAGAAATGGGGCGGGGTCTTCCACTGCGGCATAAGTGGCCGAAACGCCAAAGATCAGCACCGGGATTGCCAGCGGCAGCACCAGGATTGAAACAAGCAGTCCGCCGCGCGGTAGAGAAACGGCAACGGCGGCCCCTGCAGCACCAATAAATGTCAGTGCGGGCGTGCCGACCAGCAATGTCAGCAGTGTCGCGCCGATGGCCACTTCATTCATATTCATGAAAAGCCCCAGCACCGGCGAGGCAATAACCAGCGGCAAGCCATTGGCCACCCAATGGGCCACGCATTTTACGAAGACTGTAAGAACGACCGGTGTTTCCTGCATCAAAAGCAGGTCCAGTGATCCGTCTTCGCGTTCGGCTTGAAACAGCCTGTCCAGTCCCAGAAGGGCTGAAAGGAGCGCGCCGATCCAAAGGATGGCTGGGCCAATGCGGGCGAGCAGGTTGAGATCCGGGCCGACACCGAAGGGAATGACGGCGACGACTGTCATGAAAAAGAGAACCCCAATCATCGCGCCGCCGCCTGCGCGGATTGCCAGTTTGATATCGCGGAAGAAGAGGGCGGTCATGCGTGTTCCTCCGCATATTCAAACCCCTTCATCACGAGGCTTTGCGGCTCTTTCAGTCCAAGTGGCTGGTGCGTTGCAGCCACAATAATTCCGCCCTTGGCCTGAAAGGCCTGACACAACCTGCCAAACATTTCATCCGAGGCTGCATCCAGTGCGGCGGTTGGTTCATCCAGCAGCCACACAGGGCGATGCACCACCAAAAGCTTGGCCATCGCCATGCGACGTTGCTGGCCTGCGGAAAGATAACCGAAGGGCAGATGCGTGATGCCGCCGAGCCCCACGGCTTCTGCAGCCTCATCGGGTGAAAGAGCATTTTCACCGCCACCCATGAAACTTTGCCAGAATTCAAGATTCTCCTCGACCGTCAATTCGCGCTTCATCGCGTTGCGATGGCCGAGATAGTGGCAGGCTTCTGCCGCCCGCTCATAGCCTTCAGCCGTCACGGTGCCGGTTTCAGCATGCAGTAAGCCGGCCACCACGCGCAGCAAGGTGGATTTTCCCGAACCGTTGGGGCCGGTCACCAGGAGCGCTTCACCTTTGCCCAGAGAAAAGGAAATATCGCGAAACAGCAGGTCTTCGCCGCGTCGTGCCGATAGATTATTCGCCTCAAACCGCATTCTATTCGCTTATCCATGGCCCGGCTTTGATGCAGTGCCAAAAAAATGTTTCGTTTCACCCGTTTCGGGTCTGGCACCATCTTTAGAATAGGTCTATAAGGCCCGCAACCACGCCAGCAGCCGGCGTGAAATTTTATTCTAGCGCCGAACTTGAAAGTCACTCGACTTCACGGGCGGACAGCGGAAATGGCTGTACCCGCACCCAATTCACTTTTTTAAAAGTGGTGGGCGTCCGCGCGTCAAGAAGGCGCTACAGACGATACGGGGTCTTTTCGTGGCGAAATCACTCGATAGCTTCAACTGTCGTTCCACACTCAATGTGGACGGCAAAGAATATGTCTATTACAGCCTGCCCGAGGCTGAAAAGAACGGCCTTTCCGGCATTTCCAAACTTCCTTTTTCCATGAAAGTGGTTCTTGAAAACCTGCTTCGCAACGAAGACGGTCGTTCAGTCACCAAGGAAGATATTGAAGCGTGCGCTGCATGGCTCACCAACAAGGGCAAAGCTGAAGCTGAAATCGCCTACCGCCCCGCGCGCGTTCTCATGCAGGACTTTACCGGTGTTCCTGCCGTGGTTGACCTTGCTGCCATGCGCGATGGCATCAAGTCGCTGGGTGGCGATCCGGAAAAGATCAACCCGCTGGTACCCGTTGACCTCGTGATTGACCACTCGGTCATCGTTGATGAATTCGGTTCTGCCTCTGCCTTCAAGCGCAACGTCGAGCTGGAATATCAGCGCAACGAAGAGCGCTACAAGTTCCTGAAATGGGGCCAGCAGGCGTTTGAAAACTTCCGCGTTGTGCCGCCCGGCACCGGCATCTGCCACCAGGTGAACCTTGAATATCTCGGCCAGACTGTTTGGACCAAGGAAGAAGACGGCGAAACCATCGCTTATCCCGACACTTGCGTTGGCACCGACTCCCACACCACCATGATCAACGGTCTTGGCGTTCTCGGTTGGGGCGTTGGCGGCATTGAAGCTGAAGCTGCCATGCTCGGCCAGCCGGTTTCCATGCTTCTGCCGGAAGTTATCGGCTTCAAGCTCACCGGCAAGCTTAAGGAAGGCTGCACGGCAACCGACCTCGTGCTGACCGTTGTGCAGATGCTGCGCCAGAAGGGCGTTGTTTCCAAGTTTGTTGAATTCTTCGGCCCCGGCCTTGACGCAATGTCCTTGGCTGACCGCGCGACGATCGGCAATATGGGTCCGGAATATGGCGCAACTTGCGGCTTCTTCCCGGTTGATGGCGAAACCATCAACTACCTCACCATGTCCGGTCGTGATGAAGACCGTATCGCTCTCGTTGAAGCCTTCTCCAAGGCTCAGGGCATGTGGCGTGACAGCGACGGTTCCGACCTCGTTTTCACCGACACACTCGAACTCGACCTTGGCGACGTTGTTCCGTCCATGGCTGGTCCGAAGCGCCCCGAGGGCCGTCTGCCGCTCGAAACCATTGCGCCGAACTTCGCAACCGCTCTGGAAAACGAGTACAAGAAGCCTGGTCAGCTTTCTAACCGCTATGCTGTTGAAGGCACGGATTACGATCTCGGCCACGGCGATGTTGCCATTGCTGCTATCACATCCTGCACCAACACATCCAACCCTTCGGTTCTCATCGCCGCTGGCCTGCTTGCCCGCAACGCTGTTGCAAAGGGCCTGAAGACCAAGCCTTGGGTGAAGACGTCGCTGGCTCCCGGGTCTCAGGTTGTTGCTGAATATCTCGGCAATTCCGGCCTGCAGAAAGACCTTGATGCACTCGGCTTCAACCTTGTTGGTTTCGGCTGCACCACCTGCATTGGTAACTCCGGTCCGCTGCCTGCACCGATCTCCAAGACCATCAACGACAAGGGCCTGATTGCTGCTGGCGTACTGTCGGGTAACCGTAACTTTGAAGGTCGCGTGTCTCCGGACGTTCAGGCAAACTACCTGGCTTCCCCGCCTTTGGTTGTGGCTTACGCGCTTGCTGGTTCGGTTCAGAAGGATCTGACTGCAGAGCCGATTGGTGAAGGCACCGATGGCCCGGTTTACCTGAAGGACATCTGGCCTTCCACGCAGGAAATTCAGGAATACATCATGAAATTTGTGACGCGTGAAATTTACGCGGCCAAATATGCTGATGTGTTCAAGGGTGATGAAAACTGGCAGGGCGTTCAGGCCCCGTCCGGTCAGACTTACACCTGGGACGACAAGTCGACCTACGTGCAGAACCCGCCTTACTTCGTGGGCATGGGCAAGACCGGCTCCGGCGTTTCCGACATTGTGGGCGCACGCGTTCTCGGCCTCTTCGGGGACAAGATCACCACCGACCACATTTCACCGGCCGGTTCCATCAAGGCAGCCTCGCCTGCCGGTGAATACCTCACCGCAAACGGCGTTGGCGTGGCAGACTTCAACCAGTACGGCACACGCCGTGGTAACCACGAAGTCATG
>JBNKQT010000039.1:0-6924 GCA_050297115.1 Ensifer sp.
CGTGCTGCAGAGGATGCCGCCGCGCAGGACGCCGGTAATGCAGACAAGCCTGATGATGCAGAGCAGCAGGCTGCTGCAAAGGCAGCAGCAAGTGCGGCTGAGGAAAAGGCGCAGAAAGATTCAAACACAAAGATCGTCGACGATGGCGAGACCGCATTTGCCATATTGAGTGACGAGAATGGTGCGGCCTCTGGCGGTGAAGCCGATTTTGGAAATAAGAAACCGGGTGATGGCCCCGGCGACAAGAAGCCGGGCGAGGGAACCACTACAGAAGACGCGATGAAAGCCGCAGCCCGGGAGTTGCGCACGCAGATAGCGCGCGAGACTCAAGGCCAGGGTGGGCGGTTGCTCGAAGGGTTAACAGTCACACCCTCCGAGGGTGGCCTGTTGATCTCTGTTTCCGATCAAGCCTCGACGCCGATGTTTGACGTGGGTTCGGCTTTGCCAAAACCAGAGACAATTCTGGCCATGGAGAAGATCGGCAAGATACTTTCTGAACGCGGCGGACGGGTCGTGATCCGCGGTCATACTGATGCTTTGCCATTTAGAAGCGGGACCGGCGACAACTGGACGCTTTCAGTAAACCGGGCCCGCAGTGCCTATTATATGCTGGTGCGCGGTGGCCTTTCGGAGGATCGTGTTGCCCAGGTTTCCGGTTATGCAGATCGCCAGCCGAAAATCGTTGGCGATCCCCTGAACCCGAAGAACCGCCGTATCGAAATCCTTGTTGAGGGCAAGGCCTTGTCCGGAGGGTAGGCGAGATGCGTCACATCCAAGAACGGCTTGCAAAGTTTTTTGCCATTGGTCTGGCAATCGCGGCATTCGCTTCGACGGCAGGGGCTGAAGAGTTTAAAGAGGGGCTGCCGCCATACAAAATGATACGGTCTTTGCAGTCGGTCCAGGACAGCATTGCCCAGGGAGATACCAGCGCCAGCGATATGCAACGCTTCATGTTGAGCGTGATTGACCGCAGTTTGCGCGAAGCAGATCCATCTGTTTTTGAAGATCCGCGAAACGTTGATGCCGCGCTCATTTATGCAATGAGTGGTGGCAATCCATCAACGCTCAACGTGCTGATCCAGAAAGATGCGGCGGGTAATTTCGATAACCGTGTGACGGATTCATTGATACAGTATTTCCGGGGGAAGGGATCTGCTGCAAAGAAAATTCTGGAAGAAACCGTTCCCGAATATAGAACAACCGACATCGGACCCTATTTGGCGCTCGTTGCGGCTAACGCTGTGATGCAGAATTACCCTGAAAAAGCCATGGAGTATTTCGATTGGGCAAGGCTTGTTTTGCCTGGCACAATTGTAGAGGAAGCGGCCCTTCGGCGCTCGTTGGTAATTCTTGGAAAAAATCATGCGGTAGACAGGTCCCGCACCTTCTTTCGCCGCTATTTCCAGCGGTTCCCGTTATCTCCCTATTCGACACAGGTGGTCGATCTTTTTGTCGATTACCTGATGGAGAACTTCGGTGCAGTGTCGCGCGAAGATATAGTGGCGCTTGTGGATCCGCTGCCACAGAACCGGCAGCAGGCCGTCTATTTAAGAGTTGCGCGCCGAGCAGCTTTGGAAGGTCTTCACGATTTGGGACAATTCGCTGCCGGGCGTGTTTTCGAGTTGGAGCCTGACGAGACTAGCGCTGTCAACCGCATCGCACGTTTGTATCTTGGGTTGACAACGCTGCCTGCTGGCAAAGTGGATCAGGCTGACGAGCTTTTGTCCCGCCTTTCAGACGAAATGCTTGGACCGCAGGAACGGCGGCTGCGCAATGCGGCCGAATATGTTCTGGATGAAATCTCCAGGCCAATTCCGGTGGAAAGCCTGACGCAAGCACAGGAGGCTACATTAGCTTCCGATATACCAACCGCATCAGGTCATGAAGGTGACATGCCTGCGGATATGCCAGACGCCTCCGGCCATGGGGGCGGAGGCGGAGAAACGGCACATGGCGCACCAGCCCCCAAGCTCGATCCGGCAGTGAAAGAGTTTATCACAAATGGGCGGGACAAGCTGGCAGCGATTGACGCTTTACTTGGAAAGGGCACAGAGTGAGAGTTCTAGATCAAAGCTTGCTGTCCTCAACGGCCCCTTCAACGCCGCAATCCTCCCAATCATCCTCGCGCCGGTCGCGTGATGAGGACTCCAGCTTCAACGATGTCTATAGCAAGACATCGGCGGCAAAGGATCGCCGGAGTGAATACGCTTCAGCGAATAGGCGCAAGGAAGCAGCCAACAACGAGGGTGGCAAAGCCGTTGAGCGTGATCCAAGTCAACGAGAGGCGACAGAAACCAGCGAGACGGCGACGGCCAACAACGATGGCGACAATGCCAAAGTGAAAGCAGAAAATGTTGCCAGTCAAAACGCCGACAATGTTATGAAGCGTGAAGCCTTGGCGAAGGCACTGGTTCAAGCGCAAAATATGAATGAAGCTGCTCTTGAGAAGCTGGCGGGTGAGCTTGGCGTGAGCGCGGAAGATCTGGCCGCAGCTCTTGAGGAACTTGCCAAGGGCGTTGAAAAGCAGGTGTCGGACACTTCTGTGCCACAAATGCAGGGCGCGCAGCAAGTTGACGAAAGCGATATAGCTGCTCTCTTCCGGCTGCTCGTAGCGCAGAAGTCAACTACAGACCATGCCAAAGCAGGTCAGGGTACAGATGAAACACCTGATGATGAAAGTCAGGATGTCGAGAAGGCTGTGAAGGGTGCCGATGCGACACCATCGGCTGATGACATTGCCGACATCCTAAACGCGCTGTCGAATGGCACCAAGACACAGAGTGAAAAAGCGGTCAGCCCGCAAAGCGAAGGGGCAGCCACCACATTCCGTTTTGAACGCGCTGACGGCAAGGGTGTGCCGGTTGAACTTCAAATCGGCGGCCTGAAGGAAGGTGATGCACTTGAAAACGGTCAGGCATCGACGAAGACCGAGAATGTCACCGTCTTGGACGCGCGGCGTTATCTGGCGCCGACGGATGTGAACGCGTCCAACATCGTGACCAATATTACCGGTGACAAGAGCTGGACTGCGGCGATGAAGGCAGCTCCAACGGCTAATGTGCCGAACCTGACCCCTGAAAAGGTGATCACCGAAGTCAATACGCTGAAGATACAGATGCATCCGGAAGATCTGGGGACTGTGACTGCGACGTTGCGGCTAAAGGGTAATGACCTCATCGTCAGTATGAGCGTTCATAATGCGGAAGCTTACAACCAGCTGAATGCGGATAAGGACAAGATCATGCAGTCCCTGAAGGCACAGGGCTTCTCAGTTGATCAGATCAACGTCCAATTTTCAGCCACACCTGACCGGGGTGTTCAGCAGAGCGCTTCCAGCCAACAGCATCAAAGTGGGCAGCAAATGTCTGGTGGTGCAGATGGTGGGGCCGCAAGACAGGAACAGCAGGACGGAAATCGCAGGCAGCAGACGAATGGTCAAAACACGTTCCAGACGGTTGAAGATGTGGCTGTCAGCGGCGGTGGCGCTGCTAGTGGCGATGGAGGCACTGGCGCCGGTCAGATTTATATCTGAGGCTGAGGCCGCGACCTCGGGACTCTGCGAGCGAGAAATTCGCTCCGCCGCTTCAAAATACGGTATTCCCGAAGGTATCCTTTATTCTGTTGGTCTGACCGAAACCGGCAATCGTGGTTCTCTACAGCCCTGGGCACTCAACATTGAGGGGAAAGCCGTTTTTGCGAGTTCGCCTGCCGAGGCAATCGCAGAGTTTGACAACGCCCGACAACGCGGTGCGGTCCTGATTGACTTGGGCTGTATGCAGATAAACCATCACTATCACAGGCAGGAATTTGCTTCATTGCACGATATGCTGGAGCCGCGCAAGAACGTGGAATATGCTGCACGCTTCCTTTCACGGTTGCACGCACAGCATGAAACATGGACAATGGCGGTAGCCAGATACCATGCAGGTCCCAAGAATAACCCGGCACAGAAACGCTATGTGTGTCGTGTCATCTCCAATCTAGTGGCCACAGGTTACGGGAAATGGACCCCCAACGCATCAAAATTCTGCCAATAGCACAACCTAAAGTATGCAATGTGGCGGCATTGTTGCAGGGGGTAAAAATGTGTCTTGATTAAGGAAAGGTTTAATTTTGTAAAATTGTGGTTAACCGGGCATTAACTTTTCCACAAAACTTTTGTGCCTGAGTGTCTGTATGTCTACTAGATATAGAGCAAATCGTCACTATTTTCTTAATCAACTATTAAATTCTATAAATGATATTCCCTAGTTGTCGCTGATTCCCCCGATTCGTACCCATTATGCATCGAGGCACCACACTGATTCGGAGGCGGACGAATGATCGTAGTGGTTGATGAGCGAGAGCTCGTTAAAGATGGTTACACTTCACTCTTTGGGCGGGAAGGCGTTCCTTCCACGGGGTTTGATCCAAACGAATTCGGCGAGTGGGTAAACACCGCTGCCGAAACAGACATTAACGCTGTAGAGGCGTTTTTGATCGGGCAGGGAAATGGCACGTTAACCTTGCCCAAAGCTATCCGGGATCGCTCTAAGGCTCCGGTCATAGCGGTTAGCGACTCACCATCACTTGAGACCACGTTGGCATTTTTCGACTGCGGAGTCGATGATGTGGTACGCAAGCCTGTTCATCCCCGAGAGATCCTGGCGCGTGCCGCTGCGATCCGTCGCCGGTTTGGTGCGGCAGACAATTTCACCGATATTGGTGCAATCCGGGTTTTCTCGGATGGTCGTGACCCTGAAATTGAAGGCGAGAATTTTCCACTGCCGCGGCGGGAGCGGAGAATTCTGGAATATTTGGTCGCAAATCGCGGACGTCGCGTTTCCAAGACCCAGATATTCAGCGCGATCTACGGCATTTTCGATGAGGATGTTGAGGAAAACGTTATCGAAAGCCACATCAGTAAACTTCGGAAAAAGCTGCGGAAGAAACTGGGTTTCGATCCCATCGATTCCAAGCGTTTCCTTGGGTACTGCATAGACTGGAAATGAACCCAGGCATAGCGTGGCCGGCATGAAGCCGAAGTGGCCATAGTTCGCTGAAATGTAATTGGCGACCACAGAAAGTTTCACGCAAGGCCCGCATCCTACTCTGTAATGACTACGGAAACGAGGATCCGAGATGAGCCTTTTTGGTATGATGCGAACCGGCACCGCCGGTATGAACGCCCAAGCAAGCCGCCTTTCAACGGTGGCAGACAATATCGCGAACTCTTCGACAACGGGCTACAAGCGTTCGTTTACCGAGTTCTCGTCGCTGATCCTTCCTTCGGTTGGCGGTAACTACAACTCCGGTGCTGTTCAAACCAACATTCGCTATGCGGTTTCCGATCCAGGCGCGATTGAATATACATCCTCTGGCACGGATCTGGCGCTTGATGGTGAGGGTTTCTTTATCGTTGAAAGCGAATCCGGCTCTCCTTATCTGACGCGAGCAGGCTCCTTTCAGTTGGACTCGACCGGTAACCTGGTGAACGCCGCTGGCTATACTCTTCTTGGCTACAACTACACCAGTGGTGTTCCAACCCCTGTTGTGAACGGTTTTGGTGGTCTGGTGCCTGTCAGTGTTGGTGGTGCCTCGCTGTCGGCTACGGCTTCCACACAAGGTGTGTTCAACGCTAACCTCGATTCCCGAGAACCAATTACGGCTGCACCGCTTCCCAGCACAAACGCAGCTACAGCTGGCTACACTCACAAGAGCTCTTTGGTTGCATATGATAGTCTGGGCAACGAGGTTTTGTTTGACCTCTATTATACGAAGACCGCAGCCAATACCTGGGAAGTGGCTGTGTATGACAATGCTGACGCGACGTCGGGCGGCCCATTTCCTTATACAGGTGCTTCAGGCTTTACGCCGGTCAACGTGACACTCACCTTTGATCCTGCGACCGGGAAGCTTACGGGGCCATCAACCAAGGACATCACATTCACTGTGCCAGGCGGTTCGGCCCTGACACTTGATATGTCCGGGATGACGCAGGTGGGTTATGAGTTCACGCCAAGCAAGAATCCTTCCCCGTCTGTGAATGGTAACGCTCCGAGCCTTGTTGAATCGGTTGAAGTTTCTGAGGACGGTACAGTATTTGCAAAATACAAAAACGGTACACTTGAGCCGCTTTATCGAATTGCCTTGGCCGATGTTCCAAGCCCCGACAAGTTGCGACCAATTTCCGGCAACATCTATCAGCAGGGCATTGATTCCGGCGTTATTACAACGGGCTATGCGGGTAACGGCTCGTTTGGAACAATTACATCTGGTGCTCTTGAGGCGTCCAACGTGGATATTGCTCAGGAGTTGACCACGATGATCCAGTCGCAGCGTAGCTATACTGCAAACTCGAAGGTCTTCCAGACAGGTTCCGAGCTGATGGATGTCCTTGTGAACCTCGCACGGTAATGGATGCCATAGATGTCACTTCAGGCCGCCCTTAATACCGCGCAGAGCATATTCTCAAACACCGGCACGCAGATGCAGGTGGTTTCGAAGAATATCTCCAACGCGAATAACCCCGACTATAGTCGGCGGGCGGCTGTGCTTTCGACGTCTTCGCAAGGCGCCTACGTTTCGATTATTGATCGGGCGGACAATGTTGTTCTCGATAGAGCGAACCTGGATTCAATTGCAGACCTGAGCGGTCAGAATACGATCCTTGATGGCCTGGAGCAGCTAAAGGCAGCTCTCGGTGGCAACGACTACGAGACATCGCCCGTTACCTATATCTCAAAGCTACGGGACGCGTTGCAGGCCTATTCCGCTTTGCCAAGCGACAATACGCTTGCGCAAACGGTTATTTCCGATGCCAAGGACGTCGCAAACTCCTTGAATGCGACCGGTGCGGCGGTACAGCGCCTGCGCACCGAGGTTGACCAGGAGGTCAAGCTCGAGGTGATCGAGTTGAACTCTCTGCTTGCCGACTTCAAGACG
>JBNKQT010000040.1:0-5102 GCA_050297115.1 Ensifer sp.
CCATACCACGTAGATAGACCCTGCGGTCGTAAGTGATGGAGGTATATCCAAGCGCAGCCATGATATTGAATGTACCAGCGGCATCGCCTGCGGGTGTAGAAACGCCGGTGATATGGCTGCCATCTGCCGCTTGCGGCTCGAACTCGCCCCAAAGTGCTGCAATCTCATTCATGGAAGCCAGATGCCATGAATAGCCGTGAAGTGTCAGGCCGTTCATGAAGTCGTAGTAGTTATACCCAATCAGTCCCGGGTCATCGAGGCGAAGCCAATTTTGATTACTATTGTCGATCCAGCCGATATCCTGGCCGCCAACCGTGAGTGTGGCTGCGTAAACTGGTGCAGCAAAGGCCAGAGCCGAGACGCAGGTTGCTAACCGCTTGATCGAGTTCTTCATTTCTGTCCCCCGGAAATGATTAGATATCAATTATTTAATTAGTTAATAATATATGTAGGTTGTGCAAGTCAAGGTTGGCGCCGGTTGAAAGTCGAGAAATATTATAAATCTAACTATTATCAATTTTTGCCTCACGCGGGCATTGCACTTGCGAGCGAAGAATAAATTCGACCGAATGTCCGTTTTGTACCATTTGGTGCGTCCTTGCTGATAAATGGAGGTGCGTATGGCATATGACGGAGAATTGGCGGCCCTTTTTGAGGCTCATCTGGAGGGTCTGCCCGACGTTTCGCAGAAGCGTATGATGGGCGGTAGCTGCTTCTTTATTCACGGCAATATGGTCGGGGGAGCCGATGTTGCCAAAGACGGTGCCAGACGCTTCATGTTTCGCGTTGGCAAGGATAATGTTGCGGCGGCTGAGAAAATGACTGGTGGAGAGGCCCTTGTTCAAGGTGGGCGTCTGATGACAGGTTTCTACTTCGTGGATGTAGACAAACACGACGACAAGACAATCAGGGACTGGTTTTCGCTGGCGGTGAGCCACGCGATGACCTTGCCAGCGAAATGATGATGATCAGCGAAGAGACGGTGCGTTTTCTGGCGGAGCTGAAGGACAACAACAATCGGGAATGGTTTGAGGCGAACAAGGCACGTTATGAGGATGTGTTCAAAAATGCAGCCGCCCGATTTGGCGACGAGATGGCGGAATACCTGAAGGATCGGACGGGAATTGTATATAAGCCCAAGGTCTTCCGCATTCACAGGGATGTACGTTTTTCTGGGGACAAGACGCCCTATAATGCACATATGCATATGTCGTTTACACCGAGTGGTGTTGGTTCCGATGCGCCTGCCTGGATGATGGGGCTTGAGCCTGACCGGCTGGTGATGGGGGTTGGTGTGTTCGTCTTTTCAAAAGACAAGCTTGATGCATGGCGAGCTGCGGTGGGCGGCCCTGACGGCGAAAAATTGGCTGAACTGCTGGGTCGATTAAAAGCTGATGGTGCGCGGATTGAAGAGCCTGAATTGAAGCGTGTGCCGGCACCTTATGCGACTGATCATCCGCAAGGTACTTTGTTGCGGCACAAGGGGCTTGCGGTTTGGACAGATGGGGCTGCTCAGGATGAGATTTATGGTGCGGATGCGCCAGAAAAATGCTGGCGGCGGCTGCAACCCTTTATGCCGGTTTTTGATTGGCTGAGGGAATTTGCAGAGAATGGGTAGAGGGCTCATGCTCCCTTTCGGATGAGAAAGCGGTGAGCGTTGTCCAGCGCTTCGCTGGTTTCCAGATGATGCCCGTCTTCATTGCAGAAATGCGGAATATCGATGACTGCCAACGGGTCGGTGGTTTCGACCTGCAGACGATGACCGACTGGCAGGTCACGGATTTTGCGGCGGGCTTTCATGACCGGAAGAGGGCATTTCAGGCCACGCAGATCAAGTTTTACGGGCTCGTCACCCATTATTTTTTCCCAAAACTGAAGAGGCCCCAAAGCTTCTTTTTAGGCTTTTCTTCCGGCTCTGCTTCCGGATTTTCCACGGGAACAGGAACCTCGATTGCTCCGGTTGTCTGTACCGACGCAGGTTCCGGCTTTTGGGCGATTTCGCGTTGTGCAGCTTCTTCTTCGGCCTTTTCCTTCGCGGCCTCCACTTGGCGGACCTTTACCAGTTTGCCCGCTTCAAGTGCGCTGCCGGTTGGGGCGAAGGCAAGGTCTTCCTTGTGCTGCGCGCGCCATTTGGCAACAATGGCCTTGCGTTCGGCCTCGGTGGGCTCATCCCAGACATAGCCTTCATATTTGCGCGATGCGGAGGCGTATTTCTTTTGATATTCGGCCTGATAGGCCGTGTAGGCACTCATGAGTGCCGGTGGTGTTGACATTTCTGCCGGGCATTGGCCGCGCGGGTTCAGGCCATCGGCTCCAACCTGGTTGAAAACATATTTGTTTTCGCAAACGGCAACTTCTGGCGGGCGGTGTGTGAGTTCGAAGTGGTCGTAGCCCACTTTCAGGTTTTTCCAGAATTCATAATGCGGCGAATTGGCGTGGCGGGCCATGTTGTCAGCCGTCATGCGGAAGGGCAGGGCCTGCACCTGGAAGGAGCGCTGACCGCCGTCAAAAGCTTCCTTGGCGAAGGCAAAGATTTCCTGCATCTGCAGGTCTGTCATGGAATAGCAGCCGCGCGATGAGCAGGCGCCATGAACCATGAGATTGCTGCCCGTGCGACCCAACGAACGGTCAAATGAGTTCGGATAGCCCATGTTGAAGGCAAGATAGTATTTGGAATAGGGGTTCAGCAGGGCCGGTGTGATGTTGTAGAAGCCTTCGGGTGCCTGGCGGTCGCCCTCTTTCTTCTTGGGACCCAGCATGCCGGACCAGGCGCAGATCTGGTAGTCCTTCACCATCTCGTAGCGGCCATTCGGCTTGGATTTCCAAACCTCAAGAACGCCTTCTTCCTTGAAAATGCGGACCATAATGGGTGCATTGCGGCGCATGCCAAGCCTGGCGATCTGGTTTCGCGTCTTGGAGGAAAGACGGATTTCCTTGTTTTTCAGCTTGGTAACATCCAGCGTATCCTGAACGCAGGATGTCAAAAGCGCTGCAGCCAGCGAAAGGGCCAATGCTGTTTTGAATTGCGTCTTCACGTTGTTGCCTGCCGAAACCATAGCGACCTGTTGGCGAATATTTCAACTGCCATACATGCCGGACTTATAGTTTATATTTCCTTACGCCGGAATGACCTCATGCATGCTTCTCACCAAAGTGTGATCGCATACAGTGTCCCACACTTCCCAAACATGGCAAATGTGTTGAAGTTGCGGCAGGTTTCAGGTGCGGGAGGTCTCTATCAGAGATTCCGCCCAATAGAGAGGAACTTGCGGCGTCGGTGTGAACGGATGTCGTTGATGGTCGACAATTCGTCCAACGCACCATCGATTGCTTTGCCGACGGCTTCAATCACGGCCCCAGCATTGCGATGCGCGCCGCCAACCGGTTCGCGAACAATATCGTCAATCACGCCAAGCTCTTTCAGATCCTGTGCGGTAATCTTCATATTGGTGGCAGCATCACGGGCACGGGCAGAATCGCGCCAGAGAATGGATGCTGCACCTTCCGGTGAGATGACGCTGTAGATGGAATGTTCCAGCATGAAGACCTTGTCGCCGGTCGCAATCGCAATCGCACCGCCCGAACCACCTTCGCCAATAATGATGGAGATGAGCGGAACCGTGAGGTTGAGGCAGGTTTCTGTGGAGCGGGCAATTGCTTCAGCCTGCCCGCGCTCTTCAGCGTCCATGCCGGGATAGGCACCTGCAGTATCAACCAGCGTGATAACCGGCAGGCCGAAACGCTCCGCCAGCTGCATCACGCGGATCGCCTTGCGATAGCCTTCTGGCCGGGCGCTGCCGAAATTGTGTTTGATGCGGGACTTTGTATCGTGTCCCTTTTCCTGACCGATTACGGCAACCGGCTGGCCGCGGAAACGGGCAAGACCTGCTTGAATGGCGGCGTCTTCGGCAAAGCCGCGATCACCGGCAAGCGGTGTGAACTCGTCGAACAGGGCTTTTGCGTAGTCGGCAAAATGCGGGCGCGAAGGATGGCGCGCCACTTGCGTTTTCTGCCAGGCGGAAAGTTTGGAATAAATGTCTTCCATCGCCTCGTTGACGCGTTCTTCGAGGCGTTCGATCTCGTCCTGGGTATTGACGCCCTCATCTTCCTCGGCAAGCTTCTTCAGCTCGAGAATCTTGCCTTCAAGATCGGAGATCGGTTTTTCGAAGTCGAGGTAGTTATGCATGTTGCCTCTTGTTGCTATACGCGCGCACTTTGGAAAACTTGCCCCTAATCCCGCGTTTTGGTGTGTTTTGCAAGGGGGTGATGTTCGTGAACCAGTTTATGCAATCGGTCTTCCAGCACGTGGGTGTAAATTTGTGTTGTTGAAATATCGGAATGGCCGAGCAATTCCTGCACGGCGCGCAAGTCTGCGCCGTTTTGCAGCAAATGGCTGGCAAAAGCATGGCGGAGGACATGGGGTGATATGGCGGAGCTGCGAATTCCGGCGCGTGCAGCCAGTGATTTCAGATCACGGGCAAAGACCTGACGAGGCAGGTGGCCCTCCTTGGAACGGGAGGGAAAGAGAAATGGACTTTCTTCTTCCTTCTCGTTTTGAATACGCTGCAGCTCTGCCCCATAGGCTTTCAATGCGGCCATGGCTGGCCGGGAAAGAGGGACGAGCCGTTCCTTGTTGCCTTTGCCGCGGATCACCAGAAACCGCCCTTCGGCATCCAGAACCCTGGCGGGCAGGGTAACCAACTCGCTCACGCGCATGCCAGTGGCATAGGCGAGTTCCAAAAGTGTGTGCATGCGCATGCGCTCAAGATGGCCGGGTCCGGTATTGGCTGCTTCCTCGGTGGCCAGAGCGATGAGCTTGTCCACTTCCTCGGTGGAAAGGGTTTTGGGCAGGCTTTGCGCTTTCTTCGGCGCATCGAGAACGCTTGAGGGGTCGTCGCTGCGTATACTCTCGGCATAGAGAAACTTGAAGAACTGCTTGATGGCCGAGAGGCGCCTGGCTTGCGAGCTTGAGGCAAAACCCTGATTGGCCAGATGGCCGAAATAGGCGGATAGATCGGTGGAGGCAGCCTCGGTCAGGCGGGTGCCCCTTTCCATGAGGAATGAGCGGACATCCTCCAGATCACGTTCATAGGAGACAAGCG
>JBNKQT010000041.1:0-5506 GCA_050297115.1 Ensifer sp.
ATGTCGACCGCCTATGCTTGTGCTGGATGGGCGCTTTGTAGCGAGCTTCATTGTGATTGCAAGGGGCAAAAAGGCTGGATTTCGAAATTCCCATAAATTGGTTTACGCCTAAACCGATTTAAGTCGAATTATCCACCGGCATTTTGCCGCCAGTTTATGTAGGCGGCAATCGTATCGCTTGCTATCTTCTGCATGGTCGGAGCAGGCACAACAGACCAGTTGTCTGCGGCGGTGCCATTTACCTTTTCCTGTCCCTGAATGCGGTGCAGGCGCACGCCTGACGGGTTCAGTACGTCCCAGACATAAACGATTGTGGTTTGCCCACCATCTGCGAAGGCGGAGAAATAGCCTTTCAGCATGTGGTCGGCGCTTGTGTCAGATGCGCTTTTTAACGTCAGGCCACTGCCGCGTGCTGCGGCGGCCAGCTGTGTGGAAAGTGGAGTGACTGCCGAAACAGGTGCGCCAATGACGGGCAGGAAACGGATGGAACCGGAAACGGCAGCTGTTGCTTGCTGTCCGTTTGGCGATTGGAATATCGACCGGTTGGTGGCGGAAATGCCGCCCGGCGAGCCCAACATGGGGCTGTTTAAGCCTTGTTGCTGCTGAACCGGAACCTGGGCTTGTTGCGCGTTGGCACCTGGCGCTACGGGAAACTGGTTTTCGTCCGGTGGTGGTTGTTGTGCCTGATTGGCGACCACAAAATCCTGGTTGGATTGCGGGGCGGGTGTGCTGCTGCCAAGGTCAGCAGGCGGGGTGAGCGTGTCGGTGGTGCTGCATGCACTCAAGAACACCGCCATCAAAAGCGGGGCAATGAGCTTTTGAATGATTATCCTGATGCGCACGTCAAAACTCCCCGGGCCCTGACAGGTTTATGGGTTCTTTCCGGCAATCATGTCAATGCTGCTGCTCGCTTATACCCTAAGCAATTCAAGACCGTGGCGCGACAGGGGCCTGGGTGCATCATCTGTTGTCAGATAGGTTTGACCCAATGTCATCGCTGTGCCGGTTTCGGAGTCCGTAATGATGATGTGAACGAACAGTGACATATTGGGAAGAATTTCCTGCTCGTTGCCCGCGTAGAACATCTGGTGTTCCATCCATGACGGAGAGAAGCGGGCGCCAAGAGAATAGCCGCAGGCGTTCAGGCGGTGGCGTGCCAAACCGTTTTCCTCAAGAACGCGGGCATGTTCTTCGAACACTTTGCCAAATGTATTGCCGGGCTTCAGGACCTGTTCGATGGCGCGGATGGCGTCATGCGCGGCCTTGTGGAAGGCGAGGTGGCGCTCGGTGGGGTCACCGATGATGACCGTGCGCATCATGGCTGCGTGGTAGTGGGCCCACACACCGGCCCATTCCAGCGTGAGTTGATCGTTATCGGAAAGGAGGCGACGGCCGGATTTGTAGCGGCATAGAAGCGCGTCTTTGCCAGAGCCGATGATGAACTCATTGGCCGGATAGTCTCCCCCTCCTGCCAATATGGCGCCTTGCATTGCGGCTAGAATTTCTGCTTCGCCTGCGCCAGGCTTTGCAAGCGCCATTGCTGCGTCGAGTGCGTCATCAGCGAGCAAGGCTGCCCGTTCAACGCAAGCGATCTCTTCGGTACTTTTCACCAGGCGCAATTCGCTGACAATCAAGGATGCATCAATGAGATCGCCAAAGCTCATCAACGCATTGTCGAGCCGGTGTGCGGTGCGTCCCGTCATGCCATGGGTGTCGTATTCCACGCCGATACGCTCGCCGAGAAGGTCGAAATCATCCAGCAGAGCTTTGACTTCATTGGCGGGGTCGGCGTTGGCGCGATCTACCCAAAGGCGAATGTCTTCGATGTTTGAGGTGTGATGTGCCTGGCGCAGGTCAGCGGAGCGGGTGAGCAGCGCCATCTTGCCGTCGTCTCGCACAACCAGTGTCTGGAAAAAGCAGTAGCCGAATGTGTCGTAGCCGGTCAGCCAATACATGCTTTCCTGTGCGAAGAGCAGGATGGCCTTGAGCTTTTCCTCCTGCATACGTGCCAGAAGCTTTTTCAGGCGGGACGCATATTCCGCATCGCTGAAATGTAGAGCCATTTTACCCCCTCCTGATCATGATTGCTGAAATCTGCCGACCGTAATCCGGCTCCTTGCGGTGCGTCGTGCGCCGGTAGGAAAAGAACGCATCTTCATCTGCATAGGTGCAGTGACCTGTCTTTTCCGCCTTTACGCCAGCGGCATCAAGCCGGGCGAGCGTGAGGGCGGGCAGGTCAAACATGGCGTGACCTTCTTTTGACGAAGGTGAAAAGAACTGTTCGTAGGCTGTGTCGAAGCCGAGGAAACGCTCAACAAATTCCGGGCCGACTTCATAATTGTCGGCCGAAATGGAGGGGCCAAGGGCGACCTGTATGTTGTTTCGCTTCGCGCCGAGTGCCACCATGGCGTCAATTGTGCTTTCCAGCACGCCGCCAAGCGCGCCTTTCCAGCCTGCATGGGCCGCGCCTGCAACTCGGTTTTCGGGGTCGAGAAAAAGCACAGGGCCACAATCGGCTGTGAGAATGCCCAGAACGATGCCGGGTTCGTTTGTCACCATGGCGTCGGCCTTGGGACGGTCGCCATTGTAGTCGCGGGTTACCGTGACAACGTCGGGTGAATGGATCTGGTGGACAGTTGCCAGCTTTTCCGGTGGCGCTCTGAACCAGCTTGCAACGCGGGTACGGTTTTCGGCGACGTTTGTGCGGTCATCTTCTGAGCCGAGGCCAACATTCAGGCCGCGATAAATTCCACCGGAAACGCCGCCTCTGCGGGTGAAAAATCCATGGGCGGCGGCACCAGAACCACCCAAAAGCGCACTTTGTATCGGATTGAGCCTGTCGCTTTCGGTCATGATTTCTCTTCCGTATTCCAGTCAAGCTTAAGCAGAGTTGGGCTTGGAAAGGGCTTCTATGTCAATAGCCAGTCGGTGGGGCAAAAGGTGCCAACACCAAAGGTGGATTGGAAAGGGCCATGACCTTGAAGAGTGATCCCATCTGCCCTTCGGCAGTGCCGCACAGGCGCGCAACCGCTTGCTGGAGGCTGGTTTGTGTCTCTTCGCTTTGCCCACGGCCAAGTGCACCGGCACGCTCTGTAATGCCCATGCCCAATAGAAAATCGCCTTGTTCCATGAGGCCGATAGATTGGATACCGCTTTTCTGGGCGACATCGGCCAATTCTTCAAAGTTTACGTGGCTTGTAAGGTCGGCCTCGCCGGGGTTTGCAAGTGGCGGATCAAACTGGTGTGCGCAAACGGCTTGCAGAGTGTCGCCGAAACCTGATTCCAGATGGCCATAGTCGATTGCGAGCGCAACGCCGCCAGTTTCCACCAAGCGCTGGCAGAGCGCCTGCATGACGGCTGAACGGGCCGGTGCTGTCTCAATGATTGTGCCATTTGGCTGCTGGGCTGCTGGACCTGGAACAAGCTCGGGGTCGATTGAGGCGATGCCTGCGGTAAAGGTCAGCGCGTTATCAGCATCAAGCCCGATCATGCGTTCGCGGAAGCCTGTTTCTGTTTTCACGAACTGGCGTATTGGAATTGCGTCGAACAACTCGTTTGCGGCCAGCAACAGAAGCCCTTCAGGGACGCTGTCAAAGCCTTCATGCCAGGAGAGTTTGGAGTGGTGTTCCTTTAAGGCTTCAGCCTGAACCTTGCGCAGGCGTTCGCTGGTTTCCACCAGATGGATGGTTGCGGCAGCATACATATCTGGCGAAAGCTTCTGGATCACACGGAGCATGTCGCCCATCATGGTGCCGCGACCGGGGCCGATTTCTGCCAGGCGGAAATCAGCCGGTTTGTTCAGTGCGTGCCATGCCTGCACCATGAAAACACCGACCATTTCGCCAAAAAGCTGACTGATTTCCGGTGCTGTTGTGAAGTCGCCTTTTGTGCCGAATGGTTCGCGGGTTTTGTAATAACCATGTTCGGGGTCGGCCAGGCACAGCGCGAAATAGTCCGTCACGCTGAGGGGGCCATTGCGCTTGATCAGGACTTTGATTTTCTCGCCAAGTGGCGTGGTCATCATACGGGTCCATTCATTCATTGGTGACACCTTTGCGAGCGCGGAACATGGCCCAGAGCCCGGCAAGCAACATGGGCAGCGACAAGAGCATGCCCATTGTCAGCCAGCCACCATAAAGGAAACCCAGTTGCTGGTCCGGCTCGCGGAAGAATTCGATGAAGATGCGGAAGATTGCGTAGCAGGAAACGAAAATGCCGGTAACGAGGCCAGGTTTCTTGAGAAACTTTCCGCCAAATACAGACACCGCCAGGATCAGAAACAGAAGAACGCCCTCAAGGGCGGCTTCATAAAGCTGGTTGGGGTGGCGGGTAAAAGGGCCGCCGGAGGGGAATGACATTGCCCACGGAACATCAGTTATGCGGCCCCACAGTTCTCCGTTGATGAAATTGGCCATGCGTCCAAAGAAAAGGCCAATTGGCGCTTGCGCTGAAATTATATCGAACAAGCTCCAGATGGATATAGAGTGCTTGCGAGCAAACAGGATCATGGCGATGGTGGTGCCCGCAAAGCCGCCATGAAATGACATCCCGCCTTCATTCACTGCGAAAAGCCACAGGGGATTTTCCATAAAACGCCCAGGTTCGTAGAAGAGGACGTAACCAAGCCTTCCACCGACGACGATGCCGATGGCAGCATAGAAAACAAAGTCATCAAGCTGCTGAAGTGTTATCGGCGGCCTGCCTGCTGCCCAAAGTCCGGTATTTGCCGCAATTTTGCGCGCATAAAACCAGCCTATGAGAATCCCTGCTACATAAGCCAGCCCATACCAGCGAACGGCCAATGGTCCGATTGAAAAGGCAATCGGGTTGATATCGGGATATGCAATTGCTGCAAGTGTGTTGAGCGCCGCGTCCAAACAACAGTCCTTTCATGGAACGAGCGGAAAATGACGGCGGAAGGGTGAATGGTCAAGTGGCAAGCGCACTCATTTGCGGGAATGTTTGCTTGCAAATGCGTGTTGCAGGGCCTAACTGGGTTATAGAATTAAACGACCGTCAAGTGATGACGCGAGGAGGCTTTCATGTCCACCGGACCGAACCGTATTTTTGATGATTTTGCCAAGCTGATGACAGATGCAGCGGGTGCAGCCCAAGGCGTGCGTGGAGAGATGGAAACAGCATTCAAGGCGCAGATGGAACGCTGGATGAATTCGATGGATCTCGTCAAGCGCGAGGAGTTCGAGGCCGTTCGTGAGATGGCTGTCAAAGCACGTGACGAAAATGAAAAGCTTGAAGCGCGCATTGCCGAGCTTGAAGCCAAGCTTTCAAAAAGCTGAGTCGCTTCCTGCCTGTTAGCGGCGTTTATTGCGGTGATAGGTGAGTGCTTCGGCGATCATGACCTGCACCTCCGGGCGGTTGATCTCAGCGGCTGAGGTGAAGTGAACACTTCGGTTGCCGCCGAATTTGAAATCGGAAAACCGTTCTCTCCAGCTTTCAACCAGGTTCGTCTGGCAGTGAACGTAAAGGGCGACGCGGCCTTCGTGGC
>JBNKQT010000042.1:0-2540 GCA_050297115.1 Ensifer sp.
TTGGTCGGTTCGTCGAGCAGGATAACGTTGCCGCCAGCCTTCAGCATCTTGGCCAGATGCACGCGGTTACGCTGACCACCGGAAAGCGTGCCAACCTTCTGCTGCTGATCGCCACCCTTGAAGTTGAAGGCACCGCAATAGGCGCGACTGTTCACTTCGTGCTTGCCAAGCTTGATGATGTCATTGCCGCCGGAGATTTCTTCCCAAACCGTCTTGTTACCATCCAGCGCATCGCGGCTCTGGTCAACATAACCAAGGTGAACCGTGTCACCGATACGGATTTCGCCTTGATCGGGCTTTTCCTGGCCTGTGATCATCTTGAAGAGTGTCGACTTACCGGCACCGTTCGGACCGATCACACCAACAATACCACCGGGCGGCAGCTTGAAGGTAAGATCGTCAATCAACAAACGATCGCCATAGCCCTTGGACACACCATCAACTTCGATGACGACTTGACCGAGACGCTCGCCCGCCGGGATAACAATCTGCGCATCGCCCGGACGACGGTCAGCCGCAGCCTTGACCAGTTCGTCGTATGCACGAATACGCGCCTTCGACTTGGTCTGGCGCGCCTGCGGACTCTGACCCATCCATTCTTTTTCGCGGACCAATGCACGCTGGCGAGCGGCCTCTTCGCGCCCCTCCTGCGCCATGCGCTTTGCCTTGGCATCAAGGTAGGCAGTGTAGTTGCCCTCATAAGGAATGCCACGACCACGGTCGAGTTCCAAAATCCAGCCCGTCACATTGTCGAGGAAGTAACGGTCGTGGGTGATCATCAGCACGGAGCCGGGATATTCGCGCAGGTGTTTTTCAAGCCATGCAATGGTTTCGGCATCAAGGTGGTTGGTCGGCTCATCGAGCAGCAGCAGGTCGGGCTGCGAGAGAAGCAGACGGCAGAGTGCAACGCGGCGCTTTTCACCACCGGATAGATTCTCCACAGCACTGTCGCCGGGCGGGCAGCGCAATGCATCCATCGCCATTTCAACCTGGCTATCGAGGTCCCAAAGGTTCTGGCTGTCGATGATGTCCTGCAGCTTTGCGCCCTCTTCCGCCGTTTCGTCGGAATAGTTCATCATCAACTCGTTGTAGCGATCAAGGATGGCTTTCTTCTCAGCCACACCTTCCATCACATTTTCAACCACGGTCTTGGAGGCATCCAGCTCCGGCTCCTGTGGGAGGTAGCCAACTGTGGCTCCCTCTGCCACCCAGGCCTCGCCGGTAAACTCCTTGTCGAGTCCAGCCATGATGCGCAGAACGGTTGACTTACCGGCACCATTGGGACCTAGAATACCGATCTTGGCGTCGGGGTAGAAAGACAGGTGGATGTTTTCAAGAATCTTCTTGGAACCATAGGACTTGTTCAGTCCGGCCATGTGATAGATGAATTGACGCGCCATAAATCTGCTCTTCTCGTCGTGTTCGGAAATTGCGGCCTATGTAGGCGATTTCCATGGCGCGGGCAATGCGCATGCAAGGAAAATCCAGACACGACACCCCAAGTCACAATTCAGCGTTGAGCAAGCTTGCAATGCATAGATACCAGGCAGCAGATTCATAGATAGGGGCCGAACCCAGATCATGCAGCAGCAGTCTTCAGCTCACGCTCAACACACACCGCGCCCAGCGATTATCAAACCGGGCTCAAATGTCTGGATGCTGGGCTGCTCCCAGCTGGTCAACAGCATCATTTGGGCTGGACTGACAGATGAAGAATTCTGGAGATTTTATGACGACTGGATGGAAGGCAATATGGCCTTCGGAAAGCTTTCGATCGACGAAACAAAGGACCTCCATGCCCATTACGCCACATGCGACATCAGCACCATCGGCAGGATTACCTTTGAAGACAGCAGGCTCCATTGCGGCCCGACAATGCAGGGCTACCTTGACAAGATTGACAAAAATCCTACGGCAATCATCTTCATGCTGCACGGAAACGAGTTCGGTGTTGAAACACTCGTTGAAACCGTCCCGCCCTGGGATTTTTCCTTTGGCGACGAACGCCCGGCTATAAAGGGTCGGCAGTTTGTGCCATCGAATGATGCGGTTGAGTATCTGAAAATGGTTTCACGTCCTTTGCTCACCACATGCCTTCTGATCAGGCAGACCTATCCGAACACACCGATTTATTACGTCCCGGCACCGCCACCCATTGAGTCGGAAGAGCATATCCTGAAAAATCCTGAGGGTTTCGGGGAGCTGTTCAGAGCGTATGGGCTGCGTCCCTTCGAGCATCGTATGAAGGTTTTCGATGTCATGTTCAAATTCATTGCCGCACAAATGACGGCAATGCGGGTTGAAACAATCCACCATCCTCAAGAAGCACTCACCCCGGCTGGAGGGTTGAAAACCGAATATGCTGCAGGCTGCCTGCATGGAAATGCACGCTACGGCAAAGCGTTGATCGCTCAACTGACGGGAGAATAAAAATGCATCCCTATAAAGACCTCCCGCCGGAAAACTTCTGGAAATCCGCGATATCGCAAAAGCTTTGGAGCGACGTCAATTTCAAGACAGACGCCGCTTTTTCCATATCG
>JBNKQT010000043.1:0-4470 GCA_050297115.1 Ensifer sp.
GCTGGAAGCGTGTGGACCCACAGGCTTAAGGGCTTTGGCCCAAGTGTCTGGCCTCAGTCTCGATCGTAGAGGCTCGAAAGCGGCTTTTTAAGGATGCTTTCGCGCAGTGACATTCGCTTTTCGCCTTGTGCGGGAGCGGGCTCGCGTCGGATGGAGTCGGGCGCGCGGCGAATGCTCTCAGGTGCACGCGGCTGCAGCTGCGGCGGCTTTGCGATTGGGGAGCGTTGGATGGTGGGCTCCGGCTGGGCAGGCGCTGGCCGGTGACCCCCTGGCAGCATGTCGGGACGGTAGGGCTCCAACTCTTCTTGTGTAGGTGCCTGCGTGGTTTGTGTCTGCGGTGCTGGAACATCCCCGTGCGCGGCAGGGCCTGCAGGTGTAGCGGCTGCGTGTTGTTCGAATTGTGTCGTCGGCTCTGCATGTATGTCCGGCAAATATTCTTCCTGCTGACCGACAGGTGGCTGCGAGGCTTCATAGCGGTTCTGGAAATCGGAAATATCCGGCTCGCCGCTGACGGCGCGCATGCGGGTGACGATGGTGCGCAGATCAATGCTGTCGAACTCATCTGTCTCCTGTTCATGCGCTACCATCTGTGCCTTTGGCAGGCGCTGCGGTGCCACACGCTCGAATTTCATGCGCATGGGTACTGCAACAGCCTCACCGAAGGCGATGGCCTCCCCATTGCCGATGGATGAGATGAAGCTCATGGTGGACGACGATGAATTGGGAATGGCCGAGCGGATGATTTCCTGGTCTCGATCATTGGCAAGACGCATGGCAAAAACGGTGGAGCACTGCGAGAGGATTGTCTGGTCCAACTCACCAGGGCGCTGGGTGATAATGCCGAGCGACACACCGTATTTGCGGCCTTCCTTGGCGATACGCGCGATGGCTTGCCGTGTGGGCACGAAACCGAGCGTGGGGTCAGCGGGCACATAGCGGTGTGCTTCCTCGCAGACCAGCAGGATATGGGCGGCGCCATCGGACCAAAGACCAATTTCAAAAGCCATACGGGTGAGAACTGAGGCAACCGAGTTGACGATTTCAGATGGAATTCCTGAAAGCTGGAATGTTGTGATCGGCTTTCCGTCTCCGGGAATACGGAAGATGGTGCGGATCGTGTCCATGATATTGTCGGAAATCGTGTTCGACGAGAACATGAAATGATAACGCGGATCGTTGACTGCTGCGGTGATGCGCAGTTTCAACGAGCGCAGGAAGGGCTTTTCATTTCGCCCTTCAAGCTTGCCAATCCGGTCGTCGATCAGGGCCATGAGGTCGGAGATACGGTAGGGTACGGGCGTGTCAGCGGTAATCGCGCTTCTTTCGGTCTGGCGGCGCATGAAGGCGGATTCGCCGCGGAAAGAGCGTTTTGCTTCCGGGATCATGTCACGCAGGAAGTCGAGTTCTTCAGGAACTGCCGGGCGGCCGCGGAAGATGACCTCGGCGAACTCTTCCAGGCGCATGAGCCAGAAGGGCAGGTCCAGCGTATCGGTGTCGATGACGACTGCGAGATCGGGAAAGGCTGCGGCAAACTCGTTGTGCGGGTCGAGGATGAGGACGCGCAGCTTCGGGTCGGCCTCGACGGATTTGCGTAGAAGAAGTGAAACGGCGGTTGATTTGCCCACGCCGGTGGAGCCGACAACAGCGAAGTGTTTCGACAGCATGGAGGGAATATGGATCGAAGCTTCGATGCTGGCGTCCTGAGTGAGCGCGCCGATAGCGCAATTGTCATTCTTGCCGGTATCGTAGACCCGGCGAAGGTCGGCAGAACGGATGCGGTGTGCGATGGCGCCCAGATAGGGATAGCGGCTGATGCCGGTGGAGAATTCTTCAGTTCCGTCTTTGTTAACACGGACTTCGCCCAGAAGCTCGACATCAACGTGGAACATGTTGTCGGTTTCAGAATTCCAGCCTTCGTTTTGCGTCTGCATGGAATTGACGAGTGCGACGACGCGATTGTCGCCAACCGAAATGGAAATCAGGCGGCCAACCGACCAGAGTTCAGTCTTCTCAGTGTCGCCCTGTTCAGCTTTGGCGGCAATTGTGGCGCGCGAGCCAGAACAGGACACGACATGCCCCATCAAGCGATTGCCTGCAGGGTAAAGTCCGCGCATCTCGCGACCGCTGTCTCCGTTTTCGCCGTTAGACTGGCTGTTTTTGTTGTCTATCATTGAAAATTTTCCATTCCGCCAATGAAGAAGTGTAGCGAAGTGGCATTAACGGGAGGTTTAATGCCGATCGGCGATTTTATTTTGTTTCATTATGAAAAAACGTGAAGGCTGAACTTTTTGACTGTTGACGCTTAGTCGGATTGTCTCTAACAATTCGCTCCATGAAAAATTCTTTCGTACTTATCGTGGTGGGACGGCGCATGGGCAGGATGGTGTAACCATCCGGCGAAAGCTCCCATGCGCTACCGAGGCTCCTGAACAAAGGGGCCTTTTTTTATGTCTTCAAACGGGCTACAGACGCTAAAAAATTCGGGAATGAAAAGAAGATGACGGGTAAAGACAATCAGATGACGGGCGCTGAAATTGTCATTCAGGCGCTGAAGGACAATGGTGTTACGGATATTTTCGGCTATCCGGGCGGTGCCGTGCTTCCGATTTATGATGAAATTTTCCAACAAGACGAAATCAATCACGTGCTTGTGCGCCATGAACAGGGTGCTGGCCATGCTGCTGAAGGCTATGCACGCTCCACCGGCAAGCCGGGTGTGATGCTGGTGACTTCAGGGCCGGGGGCGACCAATGCGGTGACACCTCTGCAGGATGCGCTGATGGACTCCATTCCACTCGTTTGCATCTCGGGGCAGGTGCCGACAACGCTGATCGGTTCGGATGCTTTTCAGGAATGCGACACGGTTGGCATTACACGGCCTTGCACCAAGCACAATTGGCTGGTGAAGGATGTGAACGATCTGGCGCGCACAATTCACGAAGCGTTTCGCATCGCGACGACGGGACGGCCCGGGCCTGTGGTGATTGATGTGCCCAAGGACGTGCAATTTGCAACAGGCACCTATGTGGCGCCTGCAGCTGTTCCGGCTGCCGCAAACTATCAGCCGAAAGTACAGGGCGATCTGGAGAAAATTCGCGATGCCATCAAGTTGATGGAAGGTGCACGCCGGCCGGTGATCTATTCCGGTGGTGGTGTGGTGAATTCCGGGCCGGAAGCCTGTCATTTGCTGCGCGAACTGGTGGAACTGACCGGATTTCCCATTACCTCCACATTGATGGGGTTGGGCGCATATCCGGCTTCGGGTGAGAGCTGGCTGGGCATGCTGGGCATGCATGGCACTTACGAATCCAATATGGCGATGCATGATTGCGATGTGATGTTGTGTATTGGCGCGCGTTTTGATGACCGCATTACAGGTCGTCTGGATGCGTTTTCGCCAAATTCCAAGAAAATCCATATCGATATCGATCCGTCTTCGATCAACAAGAACGTTCGTGTTGATATTCCGATTCTCGGCGATGTTGGTCATGTGCTGGAAGATATGGTTCGACTGTGGCGTGCTGGTGCCCAGCGCACGGACAAGAAGCATCTGGCCGACTGGTGGACGCAGATTGAAAAGTGGCGCGCACGCAAGTCATTGTCTTACGCGGCGTCAAGCGACATCATCATGCCGCAATATGCCATTGAACGCATTTATGAAAAGACGAAGCATCTGGATACTTACATCACCACGGAAGTGGGGCAGCACCAGATGTGGGCGGCGCAGTTCTATGGCTTTGAAAAGCCGAACCGCTGGATGACCTCTGGTGGTTTGGGCACGATGGGTTACGGCCTGCCTGCTGCTTTTGGTGTGCAGATTGCACATCCTGAAAGCCTGGTTATCAGCATTGCCGGTGATGCTTCGGTTCAGATGTGTATTCAGGAAATGTCGTCGGCCATTCAGCACAATGCGCCGATCAAGATCTTTATCTTGAACAACCAGTATATGGGCATGGTGCGCCAATGGCAGCAATTGCTGCATGGCAACCGTTTGTCGAATTCATACACTGAGGCGATGCCGGACTTTGTGAAGCTGGCCGAGGCCTATGGTGCGCACGGCATTCGCTGCGAAAAGCCGGGCGAACTGGATGCGGCGATTGATGAGATGATCAGCGTGGACAAGCCGGTGATTTTTGATTGCCGTGTGGCGAACCTTGCCAACTGCTTCCCGATGATCCCTTCCGGCAAGGCGCATAACGAAATGCTGCTTCCCGATGAGGCGACCGATGAGGCGGTGGCGAATGCCATCGACGCCAAAGGCCGTCAGCTTGTTTGATGAAAAGGTAGGACGCAAATGAACGCACAACATCAACCAACCGGCTCCGCCTACTTCATCGCCAAGGAAACGGAAGCTGCAGAAAGCCACACACTATCGGTTCTCGTTGATAACGAGCCGGGTGTTCTTGCTCGCGTGATCGGACTTTTTTCCGGGCGCGGTTACAATATTGAAAGCCTCACGGTTTCTGAAAC
>JBNKQT010000044.1:0-3177 GCA_050297115.1 Ensifer sp.
CTTTTTTTGTACCTGTTTGAGGAAAATGCCGTCCTTGTGGGTATTAACCCTTTCTTAACAAATAACTTGCGCGTTGGCCTTATAACGCTAATCTTAGGTCATCGAGACAACGGCGTGCGGTTGCCGTGCTTGAGGTCCAAAAACAAGTTATTGCGTAAACGAGGGCTATTAAGATGAGCGAACAGGGAGCAAACACAGTCAGCTTTGCAGGCCATATGGCCTCTTCCAGCGGATTTCAGTCGCTTTATGCAGACGGAATGTCCCTGGTTGAAGAGACTGCAGCCTATCTGGACGGGCCGGGTCGTGCTGCTTCCAAGCTGCTGCCACGGAATGTTTCAGTGCTCTACGCTTCTGAATCCATGCGTTTGACCACGCGCCTGATGCAGGTTGCCTCGTGGCTTCTTCTGCAGCGTGCCGTCAATAACGGCGAAATGTCGCGTGATCAGGTTTTGAGCGAGAAGAAGAAAGTTCGCCTTGACGCATATAATATTGACCGTGAAGCGCCAGGCTGGGAAGATCTACCCCTGTCTTTCCGTGAGCTGATTGAACGTTCGCTGCGTTTGCAGTCTCGTGTTGCGCTACTCGACCGCGAAATCTATCGTCCGGTGGAAACACCTGTTTCACACGATAATCAGAACAGTGTTCAGGCGCAGATTTCTCTGCTGCACACAGCATTCGGCGCACACTGACGCCTACGCTTTACGGTCACTTCAAAGCATATTGCGCTTTGAAGAGTCGGGGACGGGCCTTCGGGCCAAATGGGACATCTTTCAGCACGAATTTTACGATGCCCGACGGTTCGCCGTCGGGCTTTTTCTTTTTCATTGTGCCAAAGGCAAAGAAAAACCGCGTGGCTCTTTTCAGAACCACGCGGTTTTTCAAATTTCAAAAGTTCGTTCGACTTAGATGCCGAGGCCGCCGAAGCGCTTGTTGAACTTGGAAACACGGCCGCCGCGGTCGAGCAGCTGCTGGTTGCCGCCGGTCCATGCCGGGTGAGACGTCGGGTCGATTTCCAGGTTCATGGTATCGCCTTCAGAACCCCATGTGGAACGGGTTTCGTATTCGGTGCCGTCGGTCATAACCACTTTGATCATGTGGTAATCGGGATGAATATCAGCCTTCATTTTATGCTTCCTGCTTTTTCTGGGGCCAATTGCCGCTGGGCATTGCGGTTGTCGACCCAAACTCGTAAATGAAGCCGCAACCCATTTTTGGGCACGGCCTTCGAATTCAGTTGGCGTGCCTATACATCAAGGTGCGGCAGATCACAAGTCCCGTCAGGACAAATGCTTGAATTGTCGTCGCCAGCAAGGGCAGGAAGGAATTGCCTTGAGTGAAATTGAGGAAAAACCGGCAGCGCGTAACCGTTCCATCAGACCGCTTGCCAACCTTTTGCCCTATCTGAAACGCTACAAGAGGATGGTCGCGGGGGCCTTGTTTTTCCTGGTCCTTGCCGCCGCCTCAGCTTTGGTGCTGCCTTTGGCTGTGCGCCGCATGATCGACCATGGTTTCAGCGTCGATGATGCGGATTTCATCAACAACTATTTCATCATGCTGATGGCAATTGCGGCGGTGATGGCGGTTGCCAGCGCCATGCGTTACTATTTTGTGATCAGTATTGGCGAGCGCATCGTTTCTGATCTGCGCCGGGATGTTTATGCCCATATCATGACGCTTTCGCCTTCCTTCTTTGATGTGAATCAGTCAGGCGAAATCGTATCGCGTCTCACGGCGGACACGACTCAGGTGAAATCCGTTGTTGGCGCGACCGCGTCGCTGGCGCTGCGCAACACGATTCTCTGTCTCGGGGCCATCGGTATGATGGTCATCACCAGTCCCAAGCTTTCGGGGCTTGTGTTGATTGCCATTCCATTCATTGTTTTTCCGTTGGTTGGGTTCGGCCGAAAAGTGCGCAAGCGTTCACGCGCTGCGCAGGACACGCTCGCCAATGCGTCTTCCTATGCCAATGAATCGATTGGCGCGGTGCGCACAGTGCAGGCTTTCAACGGTGTTGCACTTGCCAGCGGGCGTTACGGTGATGCAATTGAAAATGCATTTCTGGCGGCGCGTGCAGCCCTCAAGGCACGCGCGCTTTTGACCGGTATTGCGATTTCCATGGTGTTTGGCTCTGTCGCAGGCATTCTTTGGGTTGGTGCGCAGTCGGTGCTGGACGGCACAATGACGGCGGGCACGCTCAGCCAGTTCTTGATTTACTCGGTTGTTGCAGCCGGCAGCCTTGGCTCACTTTCTGAAGTGTGGGGCGAAATTGCGCAGGCTTCGGGTGCGGCTGAGCGACTTGGTGAACTGCTGCAGGAGGTACCTGACATCAAGGCACCGGCAAACCCGGTTGCGCTGCCGGTTCCGGCGCGGGGTGAAATCGAATTTGACAATGTGCATTTCGCCTATCCGGCAAGCCCGGAGCGTTCCGCGCTGAATGGCTTGAGCTTTGGTGCAAAATCGGGCGAGACCGTTGCTATTGTCGGGCCATCGGGTGCCGGCAAGAGTACGCTTTTCGCACTGATCATGCGGTTTTATGATGCCCGGTCCGGCGCCGTTTTGCTGGACGGTGTGAATATCGCTGAAGCGGACCCGGTGGATATGCGCTCGCGCCTTTCCATCGTGCCGCAGGACGTGACGATATTTGCGACCTCAATCCACGATAATATCGCCTACGGCAAGCCGGGTGCGAGCCGTGAAGAGGTGGTTGCTGCGGCAAAGGCTGCACAGGCGCATGAATTTATCGAAAAGCTGGAAAAGGGCTATGACACGGTTGCAGGTGAGCGCGGTGTGACGCTTTCGGGTGGTCAGCGCCAGCGCGTGGCGATTGCGCGTGCAATTCTCAAAGATGCGCCGATCCTTCTGCTTGATGAGGCAACGTCTGCGCTGGACGCCGAAAGTGAAAAGCTGGTGCAGCAGGCGCTGGACGGGCTGATGGTGGGGCGCACGACACTTGTGATTGCTCACCGGCTGGCAACGGTGCTGAAGGCTGACCGTATCCTTGTGATGGAAAACGGCAAGATCGTGCTGGATGACTCGGTTGAAAAGCTCAGGGAAAATGAAGACATAAAGATGTTCTACCTGGGATTGACGGAAATGGGAACCAAGCGCAGCTATCGCGATGCGAAGTTTTATAAGCGGCGTAAGCGGTGGCTGACTTAGAAGCTGCCTTATGAAATC
>JBNKQT010000045.1:0-15902 GCA_050297115.1 Ensifer sp.
ACAATCGGCCATCCGGGTTGTTGGGGTTCACAACAACAACAACGCCGTGCTCTTCATCACACGCCGCCAGATCGTCAATTCTGTCTACGGCAAATCCGGAGTTAGAAAAAACAGCTTCATATTCCCCATATGTCGGAGACAAAATGGCAACTGAGCGCGACTTGTCAGCCTGGGCTGCAACGGCGCGAATCAACACCTGCGTGCCAGCAGCCGGCAGGGGCAAAATATCACCGGAACCATAATATTCAGCCGCAACGCGTTTTGCCTCGGTCATCACCCCCTGATCAGGCAGCCGCTGCCAAATGGCGGGTTCCAAATCGGGCAACGGTGGTGGGCAGGGATTGATACCGGTGGAAAGGTCAAGCCAATCTTTTGCAGGACGGCCGTAGCGCTCAGCCGCCGCATCAACGCCTCCACCATGAAAAACCGCAGAAATGCTCACGTTCAAAGCCCCACGGTATCAATGAGATGCATATACGATCCGGCCACTTTTCCGTGCCGCAACCCGCATGTGCCAAGCGCTTCACCCAACGCATCGCGCGCCTCGAAAAGCGGCTCTCCCGGCCCCTCAGCAACGACCGTAGAATAATGGAATTCATGCGCGGTCATCGGCGTGTTGAAAAACGATGGTGAAACCGGCGTCACAACGCGATAGCCGAGGTGCCGCTTGCGCTCTGCAAAGCTTGTAATCAACGGCAGCAGGCCCAGCATGGCATGGCGCTCGCCATCGGATGCAATCAACCCCTCACCCAGCACCATGTAACCGCCACACTCGCCGTAGATGCGCACATTGCGCTCGTGCGCAGCCAGCATGCCAGCCTTGAAAACATCAGCTGATGCAAGCCGCCCGGCATGTAGCTCGGGATAACCACCGGGCAAATAGATGGCATCAGCCTGCCCATCAGGCCCATGGTCACTCAAGGGAGAGAAGAAAACGATTTCCGCGCCCGCATTCCGCCAACTCGAAAGAAGGTGCTCATAGGAAAAGGCAAAGGCAAGATCCTGCGCAACGGCAATCCTGTTGCCCAAGGGCGGGATTGTAGAAGACTTCGCAGCAAGCTCACGCTTGCCTTGGGCAAGCGACAACAGTGCCTCCACATCAACGCCTTTTTCGACAATATCGGCGGCGTGCTCGATAAAGCGTTCAAGCCCGGCATGTTCACCCGCCTGCACCAGGCCCAAATGGCGCTCTGGCAGCTGCAATGCCGCATCATTGGCAACCGCACCCAGTACCAGCACATCGACAGCCTGAAGCGCTGAGCGCAACATTGCCTCATGCCGCGCGCTGCCAACACGATTGAGAATCACGCCTGCAACACGAATATCGCTGCGATGATCCATATATCCGCGCACAAGCGCTGCCACAGAATGGGATATGCGCGCGCAATCCACTACCAGTACAACATTGAGATTGAGCAACGCAGCCAGATCAGCGGGCGCCCCGCTCCCGTCGGCAGCAGCATCAAAAAGCCCCATCATCGCTTCAACCACGAGCGGCGTTTCCGCTGCATGCTCTGCGGCTTGCGCTTGCAAAAATTCTGGCCGCATAGCCCAAGGGTCGAAATTCAGACATGCCCTGCCAGACGCGGCCGCGTGAAAGGCCGGATCGATATAGTCTGGCCCTGCTTTACCGGGTGCAATTGCAACACCAGCGCGGCGCAACGCACGCAACAACCCAAGTGTTAGTGAGGTTTTGCCCGAGCCGGAAGACGGCGCGGCAATCAAAAGCCCGCTCATTCCCCTGCCTTCACAGCCTCTGCAACCAAGCCTTCGACGCTGAGTTTGCGCCCCTGCAATGCGCCCTGCCAATCCATAGCCTTGCGGAAGCGAACGACCTCACCAACAACGACGATGGCCGGGGGCTCAAGACCGGACTCAGCCACATCGGCCTCCGCACGCGCAAGCGTCGTTTCCAATACCTGCTGGTCTGGCGTTGCGGCATTGCAGACAAAGGCAACAGGCTCATCAGGCGAACGCCCGGCGGCCATGAGATTGGCGGTAATCTGGCCAATATGTTTCATCGCCATATACATAACGAGAACCGGGCAGCCCTTGCCGAGGGCATCCCAATTGATGCGATCCGGCACAATACCAGAGGAATCGTGGCCCGTGAGGAACGTGACCGCGTGGTTGATTTCGCGGTGGGTGACAGGAATGCCCGCATAAGCCAGACCGCCGATACCTGCCGTAATGCCCGGTACGATGCGAAATGGAACACCGTTTTCAACGAGCGTCAGGGCTTCTTCACCACCACGCCCGAAAACGAATGGGTCACCACCTTTGAGGCGCAGAACGCGCTTGCCTTGCTTCGCCAACTCTACAAGGCGCAAGGAAATATCCCGCTGCTTTGCAGACGGCTTGCCGCCGCGCTTGCCCGCATATTCCAAAACGGCGTCTTCACGCACCAACTCAAGGCAGGCTTCACTCACCAGGGCATCGTGCACAATCACATCCGCCTGGCTCAATGCCTTTACAACAAGCAGCGACAAAAGCCCTGGATCGCCCGGGCCCGCACCAGCGAGCCAGACAGTGCCGGGTTCCATATCTGCAAGTCTGGAAAGAAGTTTCTCCATCATGAGATTTTCTTATTTTTGCAAACGCCAAATTGCAACGCATAAACGCGACGTAGCGCCGCCTTTACCCGCCATCTATCAATCAGAATATCACAGCACGCAGGATCATGAGAATCCCGACAAGGCTGACAACCCAGCTAAGTGTTCTGGCATAAGCAATCCCGGCCAGATAGATCGGCCAATAAGCAAGACGCGCCCAGAAGAAAACCGCAGCCCCGGTCGCAACATTGCCATCGGTTTTTCCAGCGGCAACAGCCGCAATGCATGCCGCGCCAAAGAGCACCATATTCTCAATCATATTGTTGGCAGCGCGGTTTGCCCGACCGGCAAAACCTTTCAACGGTTCGCCGTTTCCTTCGCGATTGCCAGCCATTGCCTTGATACCTTCAGGTGTCCAGCCCTTCTTGCCGACAACGGCAGCAAACAAAACCATGACCAAAAGCAATATGGCAGATGCTGCAATATATCCTGAAAAACTCATTGTTATCTCTCCTGCGCCTGACAAGGCGTCCTTGTTTTATTATGGCTTCAATTGCCCAACCGTTTTACAGTGCTGAGCAAGCATTGGCTAATCCACTATGCATTGCAGACGAGAATACAGCGATGGTTTGTCCATGAAAAACGAAAAAGACGAAAATGAAATGGACGATAAGCCCGATGCGAATCTACGGACGGGCTGGACGACGGGGGCCTGCGCGACAGCCGCCGCCAAAGCCGCACTGGCGGCTCTGATCAGTGGCGAATTTCCCGACCCGATTTCCATCAAACTGCCCGGCGGTCAGGAGCCGGAGTTTGCGCTGGCGTTTGAAACGCTGGGTGAAGGCTATGCCATGGCAGGTGTGGTGAAAGATGCAGGCGACGACCCGGATGTGACCCATGGGGCAACGGTGTTGGCTGCTGTGCGCCCGCTTAGCCCGGGCAGTGGTATTCATTTCAAGGCAGGAAATGGCGTTGGCACGGTTACCAAAGCGGGCTTGCCGATTGAGCCCGGCGAAGCCGCCATAAACCCTGTACCGCGCGCAATGATGACCACCGAACTGACCGAACTGTGCGACAGTGCCGGTCTGCCCGCTGATCTGGAAGTCACAATTTCAATTCCCGGCGGCAAGGAACTGGCTGAGAAAACATGGAACCCCCGTCTTGGCATTGTTGGCGGCCTTTCGATCCTCGGCACAACCGGCATCGTTCGCCCCTTTTCCTGCTCTGCCTGGATCCACTCCATCCATCGCGGCGTAGACGTTGCCCGCGCAGAAGGGTTGACACATCTTCTCGGCTCCACAGGAGCAACCTCCGAAAAGGCAGGGCAAGAACATTTCAATCTGCCTGAAGGCGCACTGATTGACATGGGTGATTTTGCCGGCGGCTTTTTGAAATATGTTCGCGCGCACCCCGTTGACAGGATCACCATTGCAGGCGGCTTTGGAAAGCTGACCAAGCTCGCCCAAGGCGCATTGGACCTGCACTCCAGCCGCAGTCAGGTGGACATGGATTTCTTCATTTCAGCAATTCCACCTGAACACTTGAATCAAAATCTGAAGGACCGGATTCAAAATGCAAACACCGCACTGGAAGTGCTGGAAATGACTCAGGAATCCGATCTAGGCCTACCCGCTATCATCGCCGAAAAAGCACGTGAATTTGCCCAATCCACACTCCGGGACGCACCAACAAAAGTCGAAATTCTGATTGTAGACCGTCAGGGAAACATCCTTGCCCATGCCGCTTAAAAAGGTTCTCATTCTGGGCGGCACGCGGGAGGCCACCACACTTGCAAAAGAACTGCACGAAAGCGGCGTTTGGAATGTGACCACCTCGCTCGCTGGCCGCACGAAAGACCCTGCTCCGGTTGTCGGGCATGTTCGCATTGGCGGGTTCGGCGGGGCTTCAGGATTGGCCGATTTCATCCGGGAAAACAATATCGACCTTGTTATCGATGCTACGCACCCCTTTGCCCGGACCATCTCCCAAAACGCGGCAGAAGCCTGCAAGGCAACCGGAACAAGACTGGACGTGCGAACACGCTCACCCTGGGAAATACAGCCCGGCGACAACTGGAAACTGATCAATTCGTTGACGGAAGCCGCTGAAGCATTGCCTGCAAATGCCCGTGTATTTTTGGCCCTCGGACGGCAATATCTGGGTGCCTTCAAAGACCGCAGCGACTGTCACTTCATCATCCGTATGGTGGACGAGCCAGAAGTGCCGCTCGGTTTTTCCAGTTACGAAATCATCGCCGCAAAACCGTCGCAAGACCCGAACGTAGAGGCCGATTTATTCAGGCAAACGAAGGCGGAATTGTTGGTCTGCCGCAACTCCGGCGGTGAAGGTGCCTACGCGAAGATTATTGCGGCAAGAACACTCGGTCTTCCCGTGATTATGCTTGACCGGAATTGACAAATGCTAGGCAGATTTGCCGTCGCCTTGCTGCAGACGCCGCCGGATTCGCGACAGCGCGACATTGGTGATGCCGAGATAGCTGGCAACATGATGCAAGGGAACGCGCGCGCCAAATTGTAAATGATGTTTCTGAAAATGCTGATAACGAGCCGTCGCATTCATGAGCAAAAGTGCTTCCTCACGTTGATCGCGCGCAGTGGCGGAATGGCCGAGCGCCTCAAGCAGAACGGCACGCAGTGGCGCAAATTGCCGCTCAGCGTCTTCAAAATTCGGCATGCGGCAGCTCGACGAGCGTACTGGCCTCCAGCGCTTCTGCACCGCAGGCAAGTGCATGACCGGCAGCCCCTGGTACTGAACCAATCCAACTGCCTTCAGGGTGGAACGAGCGGTTTCTCTTGGTTCCGTCCTCGCCGAGATAGAATAGCCGAACAAGCCCGCTTTTTACCATCCATGCGGATTGCAGTGGAACACCTGGCTGAAAGATGGCTTCACCGGGCCGCAATTGCCTGCGTGGCAGTTTTTCCCAGCGCTTGGCCAAAGCAGGCTCGGCTTTCAGTAAAACCTCAAGCGGCTCGCCGCATGCGGAACATTTCATGCCTTCTGCCATCCAAATAAACCCGGGTTAATGCGGTCGCTGGTTGAAAGATAGTAATTTGCGACGAACATTCCAACCGGAGCCGACAAAATGATCCCAGCGCTTAAACTCACCGGCGACACATTGAAGAATGCCTACGACCGGCGCGCCCAAATCTACGACAAGACAGTGGCAAAGGCCGAGTGGCCATATCAAAAGCGCAATTGAGGCTGCCGCAATAAAATCGGGCGAACGGGTGTTGGAAGTTGCCCCCCGGGCCAGGAATGGCATTGGCGGAAGTTGCGCGATTGGTCGGAAGGGACACGACAGTTACCGCCGTCGATCTTTCCACAGGCATGTTGAACGTGGCACAAAAGAAACTCACGGCAGCAGGCATAACCAATATCGACCTACGCTAGGGGTCTGCCGACAATCTGCCTTTCCCTGACGAACAGTTCGACATCCTTTTCAACGCCTATATGCTCGACATAATCGCAGAGGAAACAATGCCTGCCGTGCTGTCAGAGTTTCGGCGTGTGCTGCGCCCCGGCGGAAGACTGGTTCTCTTGAATATGAGCAAGGCGAACCCCGCTGCGAAAGACTGGCGCGAGACACTCTTTCGCTTCTTGCCGAACGTATTGACGCTTTACATCCTGGGCGCCTGCCGCCCGGTTTTCATGAAAAGACCTGTAGAGGAGGCAGGTTTTACCGAGGTAAAAAGGCAATATCTCGGCGGGAAGGCACCCTCCGAAATCGTAACTGCAACCCGGTAAATGCAAGAAAACCGCCGAGCGATACCGGCGGTTCACCGGCTTGTTAGCTTTTCACCAGCAGCAAAGTGTCACTCAACACTTTAAAAGCCGCCTTGGCATCAATGCCAACGGCGACCTTTTGACTGGGGAAGGTCTTCCATTCATCGGCCATGGCAAAGCCGATACGCTTGTCCATCTGGATCGTCTGACCGTCAGCAATTCCTCCGCAAACCACGCGGACTGGACCGGAGCGGGTTGTAAACAGCTCGGGCGAAGTCACGTAAACACAAGCACAGCTGTCATGCACAATCATGCCCTCAAAGCTGTCGTCGCCGATGCTGTCGTAGAAATCGAAATAGTCTTGAGACAGGTCATCCAGCAGTTTGCCGCGCGCGCCGGTCACAGCTGCGATTTCAGCCAGTTCGCGGCGTGTCATCGCCATCTGATGGGTAATATTGAGACCAATGAGCACAACGGGCCACGGCGCAGTAAATGCCTTGTCCGCCGCTTCCGGGTCGCCGTGAATATTAGCTTCGGCCGCAGGTGTGACATTGCCGCGGTGATCAAACGCACCACCCATAACAACCACTTCCTTCACCAATGAGGCGATACCCGGATCACGGGTCAGCGCAATGGCAAGATTCGTCATGCGACCAACAGCAACGATGACAATCTCATGCGGGTTGGCACGTACCATATCGATGATGAACTGAGCAGCATCACGCGGGTCGGTTTCAAGTCCTGATACATTCGGATTTTCGATTGGACCAAGACCAGTGGCGCCATGAATGGCGCGCGGCGGCTCATGACTCACCCGGTCCGCCTTGAAATGCTGCCCCGCCCCTTTAGCAACGGGAGCTGCAATATTCCATTCGCGCTTCAGAAAAAGAGCATTATTCGTGGTTTCTTCGATATAGGCATTACCAAAAACCGTCGTAATACCAACGAGATCAATGTCTGGATGGTTTTCAAGGAAAAGAAGCGCCATTGCATCGTCAACGCCCGGATCTGTATCGAAAATAACCTTTTTCATTGTGAGCTTCACACCTTTTTACAGCCCTGCAGCGGAGCCGCTCAGTCTGGCAATTCAGACAAGAATTTTCATTTGAACCGGGACCACATCGCCCGCGGCCAGCTTGTTGGCCTTTCGTATATCCGCGCGAATGGGCAAAAGATAGCTGCCGGATTGTTTGTCGGGAAAAATCGACGTTTCAAACGCGCGACCGGCGATTTCCACCGCAACCTTCACCATGCCCCAACCGGGCGTGGCACCATGCGCTTGAGCGCGCACTTCAAAGCCAACTTCGGGAGGAACGGTCACAAAATGCCAGGCACCTTTTCCCGTACTCTTCCAAAGTTCGGCCTCAAAGCGGTAGCTGCTCACGAGGCGACTTTCTTTTTGCCCCGGTTACGCAAGATGTGGCTGTAGTCGGCATTGTAGAGATCACTGTCGCGGAAATCTTTCTCGCCGAAAACGTGACCGACAAGGATCAACGCCGTGCGGGTGATCTTGTGCTTACGCACCTCGTCTTTCATTTCAACCAGATTGGTGCGGATGAATTTTTCATCCGGCCAGGTGGCTCGGTAAGCGATGATCACCGGGCAATCCTCACCGTAATAAGGCACCAACGTATCGCGGACATAGTTGAGATTGCGGATCGACAGGTGGATTGCCAGCGTGGCGCGCGACTTACCCAGAATTTCCAGCGTCTCGAATTCCGGCATCGAAGACGCCTTCATACCTGTGCGCGTAATGATGATCGTCTGGGCGATTTCCGGCAGTGTCAGTTCAGCCTTAAGCTTGGCCGCAGCCGCCGCGAAGGCGGGCACGCCCGGCACCACTTCGTAAGGAATATCCAACGCATCCAACCGGCGCATCTGCTCAGCAGTCGCGCCATAGATGGACGGATCACCGGAATGCACGCGTGCAACATCCTTGCCCTCCGCATGGGCCTTTTGCATCTCGCCCACGATGTCATCCAGATGCATGGGAGCGGTATCCATAACCAATGCACCTTCCGGCGCACATTTCACGGTTTCCTCTGGCACCAGCGAACCGGCAAACAGACAAACCGGACAGCTTTCAATAAGCTTCAGCCCGCGCACGGTGATCAAATCCGGAGCCCCCGGCCCCGCGCCGATAAAATAGACGGTCATTCTGCTGCTTCCTTTTTCATTCCAGTGTCGGCTTTGCCCGAATAGCCGCGCGGGGTGTAAACCCATTCCTTGCCGTCGCCTGTCTTCACAGTGCGGCTCTCAGATGAGCCAACAACAACAACGGTGAGCATATCCACATCATCTACATTGAGCTCGCCAAGCGGCACAGAGCGCACAAATTCGCCCTCGCGACCCAGATTGGTAGCAAGCACCACCGGCGACGAGGCAGGACGATATCTCAAAAGTTCATCGCGCGCCCAGGCAAGCTGCGTACGACGTTTCATGGAAACGGGGTTATAAAAGGCAATCACAAAATCGCCCTCACCCGCTGCACGAACGCGCTTCTGGATGTGTTCCCATGGCGTGAGCAGATCAGACAAAGAGATCGTGCAGAAATCATGCCCCAGTGGCGCACCAATGCGAGCCGCCGCGCCCTGCAATGCCGAGATACCTGGCGAGCATTGAACCTCAACACGGGACGCCGCATCGGTAATTCCGCCCTTGTCGAAAAGCTCAAACACAAGCGTTGCCATGGCATAAATGCCCGCATCGCCGGAGCAAACCAGCGCCACATCCTTGCCCTCGCCTGCAAGCTCCATGGCATGCACCACGCGCGCCTCTTCCTTGCCGAGATCAAAGTCATGGCGGGTCTTGCCCTTGGTGAGCGGGCCGAGCAGATCAAGGTAAAGCGAATAACCGACAAGATCTGTGGAGGCCTCCACCATCTTGGAAACCTCCGGCGAACGCCAGTCATCCGAGCCCGGGCCAATACCAACCACGAAAACGCGACCGCGCGAACGACCTATGGCATCCGGTTCGATGATATCACCCGATTTTGCAATGGCCGCCGTTGCGCCCTTGGATTTAATCTTCGGAAACACCAGTTCACCGGCTTCGCCAGCGGCGGCAAGGGCCGCACCCTCGGCAACGCCATGGCAACCAACTTCGGCGAAAACGACCTCGGAAGGATTGGCCAGTCGCGGCGTTTCTGCTTCCAGTGTCGCGGCATCAAAGAAGCGCGCCGGAACGTCGAAGTGCCTGGCGACAGCATGAATGGCAGCCTCATCCGCCTTCACATCAATGGAAACGACCGCTGCAAGGCTTTCACGCGCATAGCCGCTTTCAGCAAGAGCCTTCTCAGCCAGATCAATGGCCTCAGTCACATCACAACCACGCTCGCAGCCCATGCCGAGAGCAAGTGTCGCGGGATGATAGACCAACTCCAGCGCGCCTGCAGTCTTCAGTTTGTCCGCTACGGTAAGGGTCACCCTGCCACTATCGGAGATAGGCAGGTTGGATGTGGAAAGCCAATCGCATTCCCCTGCAAGCTTGGCATCGGCGCCAGCCACCAGCTCCGCCATTACAGCCTTGGCATTGTCCGGGTTGGCCAGTTTGAGACCTTCCGGCGGCTCATCCAGCGCAATACCAAAGCGCAGGTCACCCGCAGTCGTCACGGCCGCAAAACCGCTCACCGCGACTGAAATATCGCGCGCCAGATCATTCGCCCCATGATGGCCACCAAGAAGCGGCACCACGGAGGAGCCGTCTTCGGCCACCGCGATCACCGGCGGTTCGGAATGCTTGTCATCCAGAAGCGGGGCCAGAATGCGGATCAACGCACCAGATGCCATAACCGCCACAATCGGCTTGCCAGCGCGGAAGAGCGACTGGATTTCTGATGCTGCGCTTTCAAACAAACGGTCCGTATTGCTCACACGCGCCTTCGCACCCACGAGCTCGCCGTCAATGGCATCCGCCACTGAGCGGCCGGTTTCGTAGGCGGCATCTGATAAGATGATGACTGCTGGTTTCGTCATGGTTTCAGGCTTTCGTTTCAATCGGCAGGCTGGAAATCCAGTCTTCCTGCCCTTTGTAAATCAGGATCAGAGAAAAATAGGGCGCGGCATCTTCAGCCACGTCAGCAAGCGGCATCACGCGTTCATTGCCAAGGCTCACGCGCTCCAGATATCCGGCTTTGTCGAGAAGGCCCATATCGGCAATCAGGTCGCGGATACGGGTGAAGTGACGACCAACTTTCATAATGGCAACAGCACCGGCGGCCTCAATGCGCGCGCGCATGGAATCTGTGTCCAGCGGCCCCGGAATAACGCTAAGAACATCGTTGCGCGACGTCATCGGGCGCTTCAGTGCCGCCGCTCCGGCCATGATGGAAGAAACACCAGGCACAATCTCGGTCTCAAAACGACCTGCCAGCCGCTCAAATACATACATGAAGGAGCCATAGAAGAAGGGGTCGCCTTCGCACAGAACAGCCACATCGCTACCCGCTTGCAGATGGCGGGCAATTTCATCAGCCGATTTGTCGTAGATTTCCTGTGCAGGATAACGCTCCACCCGCATGGGCATGACCATGGGGATTTCAAGCTGAGCAGCGGTAATCCATTGGCTGGCAATCTCGCGTGCGAAGCTCGGACCCGTGTCGGGTGCCGGATAGGCAATGACAGGCGCGGAGGTCAAAATACGATGCGCCTTCATCGTGATCAACTCGGGATCACCCGGACCTAGCCCAAGGCCATAAAGTTTGCCGCTCATTCCCATCCCTTTTCAACCGACCAGATTGTCACCGGCATCAACGATTTCCAGCCATGGAAGCGCCCCACCGGCCCGGCGCGCGAAACGGCAATGCGCACCATCTCACCACCCAGTTGTGCATGCAGCGAGGCCAAGGCCATTTCGCCTTCCACGGTCACAGCGTTGGCGACCATACGACCACCGGGTTTCAACGCTTCCCAGCAGGCTTCGAACACGCCCTCGCCGGTCATGCCGCCACCAATGAAAACGGCGTCCGGCTTTTTCAGGTCATCAAGCGCCATCGGTGCAACACCCTCAACCACCTGCAAGGCAGGCACGCCAAGGCGCGAGGCATTGCTGCGGATCATCTCTGCACGCTCGGCTTCAACTTCCACCGCCACCGCGCGGCCACCGGCACGCATCCATTCAATGGCAATAGAACCGCAGCCCGCACCAACATCCCACAACAATCCGTTGCGATAGGGGCGCAAGTGGCTGAGTGTGACGGCGCGCACTTCCTTCTTGGTCAGCTGGCCGTCATGCTCATAGGCACCATCATCAAGCCCCGGCACCAGCGCATGAAACTTCGGTGCGCGAATGCAGCGAATGCCGATCGTGTTGAAATCGGAGAAGTCCTGATCACCCTCAAGAATTTCCTCGACGGTATGTTGAACGACACGTTCCGCCTCACCACCCATGTGCTCAAGCACATGAATATGCGAACCGCCAAACCCGTTGGCCTGCATGATCTCCGCCACTTGTCGGATTGTCGAAGCATCAGAGGTCAACGCAATGATGCGCGCCGTGGGCTGCAAATAGCGAACCAGCGTTTCCGCCGGTCGACCATGCAGTGAAATCTGATCCACATCCTGCAACGCCCAGCCAAGTCGGTTGGCAGCCAGCGAAAAGGCTGATGGCGATGGGATGACACGCATTTCGCCCGCTTCGAAATGCCGACGAAGCGTTGCCCCGATACCGAAATGCATGGGGTCGCCGGTCGCAAGCACTGTTACCGGGCGCCCGCGCATGGCAACAACCTGCTCCAGCACATCGTGAAAGCCGTCTGCCCAATTCAACACTGTTTTTGGAGGCATTCCCTCCAGAACAGTGTCCAAACGTTCAGACACTACAATGGTTTCAGCCTGCCAGATAAGCGACAATGCCGAAGGCGACAGGCTGGAAAGCCCGTTGTCGCCAATGCCAATAATGGTGAGCCATGCTTCCAGCTTTTCATCAGACATTCGCGCCCAATCCTCCGCCAAGTGCATTCACCGCAGCCGCCGCCATGGCCGAACCACCGCGCCGCCCGCGAACCGTGATGAATGGCAAAACAGCACTTTCAATCAACAGCTCTTTGGATTCAGCAGCGCCAACAAAGCCCACAGGAAAACCAAGCACCAATGCGGGCTTCGGGCCACCTGCAGCAATATTCTCAAGCAGGCGGAACAAGGCGGTCGGCGCATTGCCAATAGCAACCACTGCCCCCTCAAGACGATCGTTCCAAAAATCGACCTGCGCCGCAGAACGTGTATTGCCGATCTCGCCCGCATGCGGACGCACCCGCTCGTCGTTCAAGAGGCAGATCACCTCATTACCCGCTGGAAGCAAGCGCCGGATAATGCCGTGGGACACCATTTCTGCATCCACAAAGATCGGCGCACCATCTCGCAAGGCACCCACGCCCGCAGCAAACGCTCCGGCAGAAAGAACGAGATCATCGACCAGATCGACCATACCGCAGGCATGTATCAACCTGATCACCAGAGCTTCGGCCTCAGCAGGAAAGCGCGAAAAATCGACTTCGGACCGGATTGTCTCAAAAGACTTCCGATAAATCGCTGCAGGGTCGCGAATATAGTCGATGGCCGTATCCACGTTACTTCTTCTTCAAGCTCTTCGGCCCCAAAGGATGGTCGGCATGCGGGTAAGGCGGGTGGTGGTGGTCGTGATCGTGCCCATGATCATGGCTGTGCCCATGATGATGCCCATGGTCATGACTGTGATCGTGATGATGATCATGCGAATGGTCATGTCCGCAGCCGCAATTGGGGCCATGCACATGCTCTTCACGTTCGTAATCAGCCTCCGCCAGTTCATCAGCGACGACATTTTCAAGCTTGGCATATTTGCCACCGAGCGTGATTGAAGCCGAATAGTCGAAAGCCGGTTCCAGCGGTGCGGGCTCTGCGTGGCTGTGGACGGGTGTCCAAGGCAGCCCATGCTCTTTGCAGAAGTCCTCATCGCGGCAGGACGCATCACAATCACCTCCACAAGGACAGTTCTCCAGACCACCGCCAATGCCTTCCACATGGTGGTGATGGCTTTCCTGCGGCATGCCGACAGAATCTTCAAAGCCCAGAACCTGTTCGCGATATTTGCACATCTGACAATTCATGAGTGCTGCACCTTCCAGAATTTCGCTCACACGATCCTGGAAGACATCAAGGACCAACGGGTGATCATTGAGGTAAGGGGCCTTGATAAACTGGATATCGGGATTGCGCGCGGCAACGTCATCCGTGGAGGAATAAATGCGCTTCACCAGTACGCCGGTGAAGAGAAAATACGGGAACACGATGATGCGCTTGTAGCCAAGCCGGGCCGCATGATCGAGGCCAGGTTCAACAAGTGGGAATGTGACACCGGAATAGCAGGTTTCGCCCCAGCCAAAACCCATACCTTCCCAAAGCATACGCATGACTTTGGCAACATTGGAATTGGCATCGGGATCTGAAGCACCACGACCAACCACCATCAGCATCGTGTCATGCAGCGCCATTTCGCCATGCTCGGCATTGGCTGCATCAACAGCCTCCTGAATACGCTCGCCGGCGGCGCGGATCATTTTAAGGTCGATACCCAGTTCGCGACCATAGTTGACCGTCACTCCGGGGTTTTGCGCAGCCCATGTGTTCAGCACCGATGGGATATCATTCTTGGCATGGCCTGCAGCGAACAACATGCCCGGCACGGCCAGAATGCGGGTTACACCCACCTCTTTCAGTTTATCGAGACCGTGAGAAAGGACCGGATTGCAAAATTCCAGATAGCCATATTCGACGGGAAGATCAGGATAGCGGTTGCGCAATTCCTCCGCGATTGTCGAAAATTCGCGCGCTGCATTCTGGTTGCGACTGCCGTGTCCGCACACCATGATTCCGAGTTTTTCTGACATTTCCGGCCTCCCGCTTGTTCATTCAATGCACGAAGCGGCGCTTCCCATGAGGCAGCAAACCAGACCATTTCGACAGTTCCGAAATCGGCCCCGCATTTGGTCAGCCTCACCGGACTCGCTCAGCTCCCCAAAAGGGCGCACCGTCGTACATTTTGTGACAGCTGTGTTAGCTGATGCGTTCTGCAGGGTCAAACCGGAATGCGCCACCTGCACCGCCGATTGCGCCATGCTGCTTGCCTTTGCCTTGTGCGGATGCGATAGCGGCTGCATCCTCTGTAGAAAGTCGACAAATTGCACGACCTTAGCTTTCAAATTGTTCTATTTCTCATCGCCGCCGGGTTTATGGCGGGATTTATTGATTCCATCGCTGGCGGCGGTGGCCTGATTACCATCCCGGCCCTTTTGATTGCCGGAATTCCACCGCTGGAAACACTGGGCACCAACAAATTGCAGGCGCTGTTTGGTTCCGGCTCTGCAACAATCGCCTATGCCCGAAAGGGACATGTGAACTTGAAAGACCAGCTTCCCATGGCGCTGATGGCTGGCGGCGGCTCCATTATCGGCGCTCTGGCAGCAGCCTATGTGCCGGGTGATTGGCTGCAAGCTGCCCTGCCCCTCATCCTCATTGCCGTGGCGCTCTATTTCGGCCTGAAGCCCAATCTCAGTGACGTATCCCGCGCCGCTCGCATCACGCCGTTCATTTTCGGCCTCACCTTCGTGCCACTCATAGGGTTCTACGACGGTATATTCGGCCCCGGCACAGGCTCATTCTTCATGCTGGCTTTTGTCGCCATGGCGGGCTTTGGTGTATTGAAAGCCACCGCACACACCAAACTTCTGAACTTTGCGACCAATATCGGTGCTTTCGCCGTCTTCTCGGTCTACGGTGCAATTCTCTGGAAGGTAGGCCTGCTCATGGGCGCAGCGCAATTTGTTGGCGCGCAAACAGGCTCACATCTTGCCATGAAAAGCGGCGCAAAGATTATCAAACCACTGCTGGTCATCACCTGCATCGCGCTGGCGTTGAAACTGCTGAGTGACCCGGCAAATCCGGTTCGAGTTTGGCTCGGCTGGTGATCAAAACACCGCGAGGATCAAAGCCCCGCCGGTGATCATTGCAACCGCTAGCCAATGTATCAGGCTTAATTTCTCAGCCAGAAACAAGACGCCGAAAACGGCCACCAGAACGATAGACAGTTTATCAATCGGCGCAACACGGGAGGCTGGCCCCAATTGCAGGGCGCGGAAATAGCAGAGCCAGGAAAGGCCCGTGCCAAATGCCGAGAGCGTGAGGAAAAGCCATGTTTTCGAACTGATTTCCTGCAACGGCTGCCATTGGCCTGTTGCCGCAACAATGGCCAGCAGAACCACCAGAACGATGGCCGTTCTGATCAATGTCGCGAAATCGGAATTGATGCCTTCAACACCAATCTTGGCAAAGATGGCCGTCAATGCCGCAAAAACTGCAGCCAGAAACGCCCAGACCTGCCAACCCATTGCCATTAGAATTCAACGCCCTTCTGCGCTTTGATGCCTGAGCGGAACGGATGCTTGATCAGTTCCATTTCCGTCACCAGATCAGCAATCTCGATGATCTCATCCTTCGCATTGCGCCCCGTCAGCACGACATGGGTCATGTGTGGCTTTTCCGTTGCCAGGAATTCGACCACCTCATTCACATCGATATAGTCGTAGCGAATTGCAATATTGATCTCGTCCAGAAGCACCATGGACTTCTCACC
>JBNKQT010000046.1:0-4469 GCA_050297115.1 Ensifer sp.
AGCCGGCAATTCTGCCATACGGGCAATGACAGTCTCCGCACCAGCTTCGGTCAATCGGTCAGCATGAGAGGGATAGGTATGACCTCCACCGGTAAAGCCAATCACCCGCATGCCTGCACCGCGCGCTGATTCCACACCGTGAACCGAATCTTCAATAACAATCACATCCGACGGCTTTACATTCATCTGCTCTGCACCATGGATGTAGATATCCGGCTTTGGCTTTTCACGACCCGGGCCAAGGTCTTTGGCTGAGAAGACATGCGGGTCGAAATAGGGCTTGAGTCCGGTCTTCTTGAGCATGATATCAAGGCGCTGGGATGACGAGTTGGAGCAAATGCAACGCGGCTGGGTGAGGCGTGACAGGGCAAATTGAACACCCTCGATGGCGCGCACATCTCGTGCCAGGCGCTTGTCCAGCAGTGCCTCGGACTTGTCCAGCAGCGAAGCGGAAAGCGGAATTTCGGCTTCCTCTTCAATGGCCATGAGAATGTTCTTCCAGGTCATGCCCGAAAAGCGCTCGCCCATTTCCTCAACGCTGATGGGGTAACCGGCATCACGCAAGAGCTTCGATTCCACCTGTGCGGCAATGATTTCAGAATCAACCAACACGCCGTCGCAATCGAAAATAATCAGATCAAAGCCGCTCATAGTGCTCACATGTTTTTGAAAGGGTAGGGTTGGGCGCGTGCTATATCAAAAGCGGCCGCGGAGCAAGGAAGACTCAAACACCAAAAAGCGCTGCAGAGTGTTCTTCGCCCTTCGGCGTGAAGGCAATTACTCGGCTTTCAGGCAGACGGCGTGCATGTGCGTTTTCGATGAAATAGGTGAGCAGACCGGCACCGACTGCCCCGGCCAAATGGGTACGGCGTTCGCTCCAGTCGAGACAGGCGCGGCAAAGCGGACGGCGTTTTTTGCGCAACTGGCTGATCTCAATACCAAGGCCATTTAGCCAGCCTTCGCCCTCTGGCGTGATATCAATTTTGTCCGCATCGCTACAGAAGAAGCCCCGTGACTTAAGACTTTCAAACATCTGAACACCGTAATCACCGGCCAGGTGGTCGTAACAAATGCGGGCTTTGCGCAGAGCGGGGTCTTTGGGGCCGGTGAGCCGCTTTTGCGGGGTGGTGGCTGAAAAACGGGTAAGGCTTTCGAGGAGTTCGCCTGCGGCCTCGGTGATGGCGAAATATTTATGGCGTCCCTGTTTGCGCATTACGATCAGGTGTCCGCCCTCCAGACGGGCTAAGTGGCTGCTGGCAGTTTGTTGCGTAACGCCGGCCGCCTGAGCCAATTCGGAGGCTGTGAGAGCCTGTCCGCCAAGCAGGGCGGTGAGCATATTGGCGCGAGCCGGATCGCCAATCAAAGCTGCGGTTTGGGAGATGTCTGGGCCTTCTTTCATAGTTCGATCGTAATCGAAGCTTTTCGGCAAATGCAAGCGCTATAGATGAAAAGCAACGAAAGGAAATGTCCATTGATTACATGTTTTATCCGCTACGAAATTGATCCATTCAAACGCCAACAATTTGCAGAATATTCCCGTAATTGGGGACAGTCTATTCCGCAAAACGGAGTTGATTTGATTGGTTACTTCGCGCCCCATGAGGGGTCAGCCACAGCAGCCTATGGGGTCTATAACATAGAGAGTTTGGCAGCTTATGAGGCCTATAGAGCACGACTGTCGGCCTCCAAGGCCGGTCGTATGAACTATGAATTTGCCGCACGCGAACGCTTTATCCTGAAGGAAGAGCGCATTTTTCTGAAGAACGTCTCCCAGCCTCATGCGGAGATTATGAGACCATGATCGCGGTAATTTTTGAGGTGGAGCCAGCTGCGGGCAAGCGGGGTGCCTATCTGGGCATCGCTCAAATGCTCGCTGAGCACTTGGCAACAGTTGATGGCTTTATCAGTATCGAACGTTTCCAGTCGTTGGTTGACAGCCGCAAGTTGTTGTCGCTTTCGTTCTGGCGTGATGAGGCGGCAGTCGTGGAGTGGCGAGATAACCCCCGGCACCGGGCAGCGCAGGAGGCGGGGCGGGATCATATCTTCGCCGACTATCGCCTGAGAGTTGCCCATATAGTGCGCGATTACGGTATGCACGATCATCGCGAAAAGATTGCCACACCCTGAAGTCTGGACGGCTGCGACCTGCCTGCTGAATACCTTATCTCACGACTGTCCTGCACAGCAGCGTGTTGTTGGTCTTCAGGTCGGGCCCCCAGATAAGCTTGGCATCCCAGCGCCAATCGACCTTGTCGTAACCATCCTTGGGTCCCACAGACCATTCACTGTATTCTGTAGCCCTGGGCCAGGCGCTGTCATCAAAAGTAACTGACTTCCATCCCTCCGGCTCGGCGGTTTTCGTGAAGCCGCAGGCGCCTTTCCCAGCCACCGGAGTGCGCTCCTTCGCGCAATCTGGTCTTGTCGGTGCGTCATGGATGACAAGGCAGCGCCAGCCATCGTCCGTAGCAGCAACCAGTTTGCCGTTTGCGAGAAACTGCGCGATGAAACCGCCGTCGCCCATCTGCTGGCGACGTGTGCCAATATATTCAAGGCCGGTGTCGTTTTGTTTGAAATCCTTCACCACAAAATTCAGTGCAAAAGGCCTTTGTGCTTGAAAATCAAACGTTTCTTCGTTGAAGGACCTTTCGGTGGAAATCGACACATGGTCTTCAGCGAGCTTTTTGTCGTTGAGATAGAAAGCAAACCAATTATCAGCCCATACGTCGGCATGTATTGTTTCTGCATGTGCGATATTTGAGGCGGTCAGGGATATAATGAGGCATCCTGCGGCAACTGTTTTCATTTTTTCTCCAAGGTGTGGCATGTATTGATCGTCGGGCTGAGGCGCTATTGATTGCCAAAGTCGCGAACCGTTCGCAATGGGGGAGGGCGCTTTCGAGCAGTGGCTGAAGGTGATCCGGTACTTCCGGCAATGTGCTTTCAACTGCGGCAAAGCCTGTGCTTTTCCACACTTCTGGGTACCAGTGCGGTGCCCACGCACCATCCTGCGCTTGACCGCCGGCGGGCCACGAGAGCATTGCAGGGTCAAAGGGAAGCCCAATAGCGTCACAGAGCTTTTCCAGCATGTCCGCGGGGTTGGCGCGAATGTCGGTGGAATCGACCACGACTGGCGGCTTGCCCTGCGATGCGGCGATTTCGTCAAACAGTGCGGATTGATCTTCAAAGCCCATGTCGCTGGCATTGGGGTTTTCGCGCTTTTTGACATAGCTCACGATCACCCGAGCGGGATGGCGTATGAGGAACACATTGGAGATGTCGGCGATCCAGTCACTCGGAATGCCATTAATCATATGATGCGGCATGTGCTTTTGGTAGTAATATGGCTTGCCTTCCCACATGCCATCGCCAAGGAGAAAACCGGAATCATAAACCGAGACCTTGGCCTCATCCCGGCGAACGATCTCGCCGTTCACATAGACCTTGATGTTGCTATTGCGGACATCATCTTCCGCGTCGTGGCTTGCGTCGTCATAGGTGAATTAGCGCCTTGTTGGGGCAAGTTTGCAAGTGAAGGGATCCAAAATCTACCAATAAGGCAAATTCAAGCAATGATATTGTCAGCCGAGATGGCCGCAGTGCAATCATACATGGAATGAAGCATGCCCCTTGAAAGTGCACTTGCTCGCGTTCCCTCGGTTGGATGCAGGCCTGGATTCTTTCTGCATTTTGGTGCTGTCGGGTTTCGTGGCACGGCGCTGGTGGCCCCTAGCAAATGCTAGGCGCGCATGGAGAATTAACATTTTATAAACCGTTTGGAAAACGCGCGCATGCGGCTCCTGACACGAAGGCCGGCATGATCATAATTTTTTTGACTTAGTTTATTTTTTGGAGGGGCACTGGTGGCTATTAACAAGAAAACGATCCTCGCAATAGCACTGACTGTGTTGGCAGGCTCTGCACATGCCACAACCTACACTGTTTCGCGCACGATTGGCGGAGGCACCGTGACTGGTATTATCCAGACGGACGGTACAATGGGGACATTGTCGGACACCAATATTCTTGATTGGACGATCACGCTGTTTTCGCCCAATCTGATTTTGGGGTCGACGCTAAAGTTTAGCATGCAGGGCGCATATACAACAAATGATACAGTTGTATTCGGTGACGGGTTGCAGGCTTCGGCAACACAGCTGACATTCGACTTTGGCAGTGCTTCAGCCTTTGCATTGCAGGATAAGGAATTCACATCCAACGGTTGGTGTCTTGCAGGCGTGGGTTTCCAGTGCCAGGACACAACCACAACCCAATCAGAAGACATAATGTTTCACAAGAGCCGCCCGGGTTCCGCTGAAAGCGCATCTTACAAAGGCGTTGAGGTGATTGGCACCACAACTGCTGCCGTGCCATTGCCTGCCGCGCTGCCGCTGTTGGGCGCGGGCCTAGGTGTGCTGGGCTTTGCCGGACGCCGCCGCAAGCGGCCAGTCTGATTTCAAGATAAAATTTCA
>JBNKQT010000047.1:0-3874 GCA_050297115.1 Ensifer sp.
AGACCTGGCGGCACCAGGATCGATGTTAGCGTCGAATAACCACGCATGATCCGGTCTTTGATCAATTCGGAGTTGATCGCTAGGCCCACAGCCTCGCGGACCCGCACATCCTTGAACGGATTTGTGTCGATGGAACCCGACATCAATTTGTCAACCTCTTGGTTGAAGCTAAAGAGAATGGTTCGCAGCTGCGGTGTGGTTTCAAGCTTGAAGCGCTCATCGGCTTCAAGTCTGCCGGCATCAGCAATAGGAACACCAGTTAAGAGGTCAAGTTCTCCCGACAGCATTGCCGCCACGCGGGTAGCGGCATTGGATATCGGTACAATAGTTACCTCGTCCAGATTGCCGGGGAATTGACCATTGCCCCACCAGTTGGTGTTGCGCACGAATTTGGAGGAAACGTCAACTTTGCGGTCCACCAGTTTGAATGGGCCTGTCCCGTTCGTGTTCTGGTCCGAATAGTATTTCTGCGGGTTTTTATAGCTTTTGGCCGCGACCACTCCGTTTTCACGCGCCCAGCCAGAATCCATGATAAACAGGGAAGCAAGGTTGCGCAGCAATAGAGGGTCCGGTTTGATCGTGGTTATTTCCACCGTTCTATTGTCAATTGCAGCGACATCCTTGATGGTGCGGGTGAAGAGTCTGAATGCACTTTCCTGCTCAGACGCCCGCTTGAGTGAAAAGACGACGTCCTCTGCGGTGAGATCCTGCCCTTCGTGAAATGTTACGCCCTCGCGCAGTTTGAACCGCCAGACGTTAGGCTCCAAGCGCTCCCAGCTTTCAGCAAGGCCGGGTGCAGGTTTCAATTCTGGAGTGAGCACGGTCAATCCTTCGTAGACCATGCGCAGATATGGAAACGAGGAAGACGATAGTTGCCCCTGCGGATCCATGGACAAAGCGTCGTTTGTTACACCCCATCTGACGGTGTTATCGGCCAATGCGGCAGTTCCGGCTAATGTGGACAACAACAGCGCGGCTGTACCTAAAAATCGAAATGGTTTCACTTTACTAAACTCCCAGCTGATTAAATTGAGCCTTTTCCCGTGGCTTTCTGCGAAACATTGTGAAGAGGGGCAAATTCTGATCAAGTGGCAAAATCGAATTCATAATTGCGAAAAATAGGATAATGAATGAAGATCGAGCAGCTTGAGGCCATCGTTGCAGTGGCCGAAAACCTCAGCTTTTCCATTGCTGGTGAGAGCATGAAAATGGCCCCGTCCAAGGTCAGTCGACTGATCTTGGATGCCGAAACCCAGTTCGGGCATCCGATGTTTCACCGAACCACCCGCAAGGTCGAATTAACTCCACAAGGTCGGAACTTTGTAGAGACCGCACGCAAGATCCTCGCTCTCTACACAGGAGCGCAGAGCGAGGCAGTCGCAATTAGTCAGGGCAAATCCGGTCGGGTCCGACTAGGCTATTCTGGCAATGTTGCCGCCGATATCCTGCCGCGCATTGTGAAGATGTGCCGCGAGTCGCTGCCTTGCATTGAACTCAGCACCACCTTTGCCTGGAGCCGTTCAAATGTGGAGCAGGTTCAGTACGGAAACCTGGATATCGCGTTGAATTCAGATCGCGCGCCACATCCTGGCCTTGCATCGGTCTGTATCGCTCGAAAGACCATTTTTGTCATTTGCAGCGCCGCATCCGAGCTCGCTGGAAAACGGCAGGTCTCGTTTCAGGAGCTTTCTCAACACGAATTCATCGTAGGGCCGCTGGAAAAGTGGCGTGCACCGCGAGAAATTCTGCTTGAGTATTTCGCACGCAATGGAGCAAGCCCTCGAATTTCGGTTGAGGCCGACGACCTGATGAGCATGGAGGCAATGGTTAGTGCGGGACTAGGTATTGGGCTGAGTTACACCGAACCGGATGTTCCCCTTGCACATGATCTTGTGCGGTTGCAGATCGCCGACCTTAGTGAACAGGTACCGGTGTACCTCCAGTGGGCCGATAAGGGTCTGCAGCCCGTCGTACGCACCTTCATCAGGCAAGCCATGACCTATTTCAGCACCGCGGCGCGCGGCGAGCCTGAATCTGGGTTCGTCTCACCAATCGGGGTCTAGAGTAAGTTCGCGCATGAAATAGCCTTCGACTCGCGCTTTGGCTTCTGGATGAGGGGAAAGTCCGTCATTTGAAGGGTCGATCAAAATGACATTTTGTGAGCTGTTTTCAGAAGCTGCGGCAAGGCCTTTGCGACCATATCATCGTCAATCCTGCTCAGCATTCCGAAAACGCTTAATGTCAAAATAGTGTTGTTTTTTCTATCTTTGACCGGAACGGATAAAGCACCAATGTCAGCTTCGCTTTCGCCTATATTGCGTGCGTAGCCGTGTTGTCGGATGGCTTCATAATCAGCCTCTTGCAATTGTTCGCCGCCGCTAAGCCAACTCGCCCGTTCAGATGCGGACATTGCCGCCAAGAAGAGTTTGCCCTGCGCAGATCTCGCGATCGGTAAAACAGTACCGACGCTGATATTGACGGTTATAGACCGTTTGGATGGCGCAACAGCAATGCAGGTTGGTCCGCCGCGGCCAAGACGGCACACCATAACGGATTCGTTTAGCGTATCGGCCAAATTCGTGATTAATGGACGGATGTGTCTGGCAGTTTGGTTCATCGCCTCCGCCTTGGCACCAAGCGCCTCAATCGCAGGCCCGAGGCTGAAATAGCCGCGGCGGTAGCTGATGAGCGCGCCGGCCTCCTCCAGTGTCAATAGGAAGCGGTGAGCTGTCGCATTGTTTATTCCCAAGGCAGAAGCGACCGATGATGCCGAAATTTCCGGCTGCTCCGGGGAGATCAGATGCAGGATGGAAAACGCTTTTAGAACCGATCCATTCAGTGGCGTACTCATCACGGTTTCCCCCTAATCCCGCTCAGATGCACGGCCCCGCCAGTCGCCAACCAACTTGACAAAGACAGCCACCTGAGAATAAATAAACAAATATTAAGATTTATATCTCATATAGTGAGATTTTAGTCAAGATGGAGGATTGCCGTTTGCATTGTCGCCTTGAATTGGCGGCGCTGCGTGCAAACTGGGAGATGTGAATGGGCCCATTGTTGTGGCCCAGCGGGAGAGACGTCAGCATTTGCTCACTATCGCAATTGAGACGACGAGTTGATGTTGCCTCGCAAAGCCCGACATCCAAGGAAGACATCAATATTCAAAGGGAGGAATGAGTATGTTGAAAAGTTTAACAACAAAAGCGGCCATTGTGGCAGGATTGATGCTTGGCGGCGTCTGGCATGCCAATGCAGCCGAATACGAATTCAAACTACACCATTTCCTGGGTGCAACCGCACCGGCGCAAACCAAAATGCTGGAGCCATGGGCTAAGGCGGTGGAAGATGCTTCGGGCGGCAAAGTGCACATCGAAATCTTTCCATCCATGACACTGGGTGGGCGTCCGCCGGAACTTATTTCACAGGTTCGCAGTGGCGTGGTGGACCTTGTCTGGACAGTGAACGGCTACACGCCGGGCCTATTTCCCCGCACTGAAGTTTTTGAGCTTCCAACCGTTTACGAGAATGATCCTAGCGCAACCAATATGGCGTTGGCTGACCTCTATGAAACCGATTTAAAGCAGGAATATGCCGGCGTCGAAGTAATGTTCCTTCACGTTCATGCCGGACAGGCGATACACATGCGGGACAAAGCCGTGCATAGCCCGGACGATTTGAATGGGCTCAAGATGCGAATCCCGACACGCACAGGCGGTTGGATTATCGAAGCCTTGGGTGCATCACCTTCCGCATTGCCAGCGCCTGAACTGCCACCAGCCCTGCAAAAGGGGGTTGTTGACGGTGCGTTTATTCCTTGGGAAATCATTCCACCGCTGAAAATACAACAGCAGACCAAGTACCAGATCGAAGG
>JBNKQT010000048.1:0-7194 GCA_050297115.1 Ensifer sp.
CACTCAGCTGCGTGCGATGAATGGCTCACCCGCGCACCCCATCATTCGCCTTCCCATTGGCGAGACCTGGATGGTCAAGCAGGCGCTCGACATCGGCGCACAAACGCTGCTGATCCCCATGGTCGAAAGTGGCGTGATGGCGCAGGATATGGACAAGGCCATGCGTTACCCACCCCATGGCGTGCGCGGTGTCGGAGCCGGGCTTGCGCGCGCATCGGCCTACAACGCCATCCCAGATTACCTTCAAACCGCAAATGATGAAGTCTGCCTGCTCCTGCAAATCGAAAGCCGCAAAGGGTTGGAAGCCCTCGATGACATTGCCGCAGTCGAAGGCGTCGATGGCGTTTTCATCGGTCCCGCCGATCTCGCCGCCGACATGGGTCACATAGGTAAACCCGGTCATCCGGAGGTGCAGGCCGCCGTGGAAGACGCACTCAAACGTATTCAGGCCCATGGCAAAGCTGCCGGAATCCTGATCGGCGACCTGGGCCTTGCCCGCCGCTATGTTGATTTGGGCGCTGCCTTCGTGGGCATCGGCAACGATGTCACACTGTTCGCCGGTGCCACGAAAAAGCTCCTGAAGGATTTTGCGGAAACCGCCGCATCTTCAGATGCTTCCAGAGCTTGATGGATTGCCCATCACGGGAATAAACGAACCGGTAGATCGTCTCATTGCAGACATGCAATCGCTGCCCATCTGAACGTTGATGGTTTTCCAGTTTCAAACGCCCGGCAATCTGTTCCGGCGACCAGCCGTGGCGTATCCGTTCCACGATCATTCGAGACAGCTTGGGTAGGCGTACAAGTTTCCTTTGCCTGTAACGCCGATCCTGTGCGAGTTGATTGGCTGTCATGCTGTAATAGCCATCCAATTCCGGCAATTCGCGATCGTTAAATGTATTGCGCTTTAACTCACGGAAAATGGTGGAGCGATGACGTCCAAGCTTCTCCGCAATCACATCAACACTGATCTTTGCAGCACGCCAGCGCTCAATCTTGCGTCGTTCTTCAATCCCAAGATGTGAATAGGTGGGGCAAATACCATTCAACATGCACATTCCTCCTAAGCAATAACCCATTGATATCACTCAAAAGTCGCACTTCGAAATAGAACTCACCCCTCTATCGACCAAAAGTCGCATAAGACATATTATGGAACAATGATGATTTGCCAAGGGATAGCCAAAGCTATAATCGATCTCGCAGTCGTGCCGCTCCTCTCTCATGGCCGCAATGCACAACAGCTCTGGCAATGTGTGAAACCTGCCTATAATCTTATCATTATTGGGGCTCATGAATCGGAGGCGACGTGCTCAAACAACTGGAACGGCAGGCTGGCGAGAGTGTCAAAAGCCTCACCCATCGCAGCCTGCGCCACGCGGTCATGACTGGTCAGTTGCCGCCCGGCCACGCCGTCACCATCACCGGCCTTTCTCAAGAGCTTGACGTCTCCACCATGCCCGTGCGTGAGGCCCTCCACCTGCTCGTTGCCGATGGTGCACTCGAACACCTGGATAACCGCCGTGTTCGCGTGCCGGAAATGTCTCCTGAAAAATTCGACGAGACACTCGCCGCTCGCATCGCGCTTGAAACGCTGGCTGCCGAACGTGCCATGCCGCAGGTCGATTATCTGCGCCTTGCCAAGCTCGAAAAAATCGATGCGGAAATCGATGAAGCCTACGCTCGCGGCGATATCGAATCCGGCATAGAACGCAACTTCGCCTTCCACCGCTGCCTTTACGAAACTCGCTCCGCCGCAGTGCTCTTGCCGCTAATTGAATCCGTTTGGGTGCGCCTTGGCCCTTTCATGCGCGAGGCCACAGAGAATTTGCAGGAAACCTACCGCTTTGATCGTCACGCCGAAGCCATGCAGGCGATCAAGGATCAGAATGCTGAAGCGCTTCGCAGCGCGATCATTTCGGATATTCAAGATGGTGCCGGCTATCTCGGTCGCAAGCGCTTCATGGATACGGTCGCCCAATAAAGGTGCGCTCCAAACCCTCAAGTGCCCTGGCTGCTCGTCAAATCCAGGAGGAACTTTCGGAAGACTTCGGGACTATGGTTTTTTTCATAGAGGGCCCGGTTGGCCCGACCGGTCTCTTGGCCTTTTTCCTGAATTGTCCTGACTGCGTTTCCGGCATCTTCAAGTCGGCTAAAGACAGCGCATGCACCGATTTCTCCGCCTCCAAAAATGGCCAGCTTTTCGGGAGGACTGTAGTACATTACCGGAAGGCCGAGACTGATACTTTCGATAATTGCTTTGCCGCCGCCTTGCGGATGTGAATTCAGGACAAAGTTTGGAGCAATTTCTTTGAGCTTGGCCGCCAAATTGGGAACACCGCCGTGAAACACGTAGCGGTTTTGCTCAATGTTTGCCTGCCGCAATTCCTGCCGTATTTCATTTTCCAGTTCGGGTATGACGCTTCCGATATGATGTATGGTTTGGACCCCTGAAGAAAGCAGGGCTGCGGCAAGTTGAGAATAACGCCCCCCCGTATCACCAAAAAACTTGATATGCGTACCTGAAACTGCGGCAACAAGCGGCCCGTCCCAGTTTACATCGGCAACTCCGTGGTCGGAAACGGTCATCGGAAGAAGTTTTGGATTTTCAAGCTCTGAACTTCTGCAGATGGAGTGGCATACATTCGTGAGGTCAATATGCTCATAATCATGTCGCATGCTGCCAAGCGCGGGGTAGTGATCGGCATGGTGAAGAAAGAGCACGCGGGGGGCGCTTTTCCCTGAAATCCCCGCATAACCGATAGTGTCATAGGGGTGCAGGTTCACAAAAACGACGCCGGGTGCGATATTGGCGATCATAGTGCTCAGCATGATGGCGCGGCTGAGTATTTCGCCTTTTGGTAGCCACATAACCTCAATATTCAGGCTGTTGAACCGCTCTTCCAGCGCACCAAGCTGCATCCGCCCCTCGGCAAAACTCCCGAGCATATCTGTCATGATCAGAATATGCCTGCGGTCGGGCATCGCACGGGCAATATCTTCGATTATCCGTGTGTGACCACCCAATGTATAAACTTCAGTTGCTACATGAACGATTGTGTTGGTTTGTGTGGGGCCAACATGCGGTTTGGTGATCCATTCTGCCAGTTCCTGCATTCGGCGATCGGAGCCTTTTTCAAAATAGGCCTTGCCGTGAACGCCTCTGTGCTCCGCCAGTTTCAAAAACAGGTTGGCCGTAACACTCAGAAAGAGCGTGATATTGCCGGACCGGTATATTTCTTCCAGTTTGTCTCCGTCGGGTCCTAGGTCAAAATACATGATTACGCCTGCATGTGGTGGAAGTGAGTGAAGGATACGGTCGTACGCTCTCTCGCCACTGAGAACCCACTGGTGAGATGGTCCGTAAGGTCTTCTGGAAAGCTTGCGTGGAGCTTATGGCGCTCGCCCGGGCGCGGTTGACACAAATAGAGGCTCGACAGATACTTCAACCAAATAGCGAACGCGCGGCATAAAGCGGCATAAATATGACACAACTTTCTCATTCACCTCTGGCCCAAAAGTTGCGCGAAACCAGTCAGGCCGTTTTGCACCCCAATGTTGGTTCCGGCGTAACGCTTGCTCCCTTTTACGTTGCCGGGGCAGGCTCAGAGCCTGAAATTGTAAGTGCTGTGGAGCTGCCAAGAATTCCGGACCAACGCGGCAATCTCTCCTTCATCGAGGCGCATAATCACATCCCTTTTGATATCAAACGCGTCTATTATCTCTACGACGTGCCTGGCGGTGCCTATCGTGGCGGTCACGCACACAAGGATCTGCACCAGTTGATCATCGCCATGGCTGGCAGTTTTGATATGATCGTCGACAATGGGGTGACTGCTGAGAAATTCTCGCTCAACCGATCCTATTACGGGCTCCACATTCCACCCATGACCTGGCGCGAACTGGAAAACTTTTCATCCGGTGCGGTTTGTCTGGTTCTGGCGTCTGAACATTACGATGAGCTCGATTATTACCGCGACTACAATGCCTTCCTTGCGGATGTTCAGGCCGGGCGATGAACGAAGTTCCATTTTTTGATCTGTCTTTGGCGCAGGCTGAGTTGAATGCCGAGCTTGAGGCTGCGGCAAAGCGCGTCATTTCCAGCGGCTGGTATATTCTGGGTAAAGAGCTGGAGCGTTTTGAAGCTGAATTTGCGGAATATTGCGGTGTTGATCACTGCATAGGTGTAGCAAGCGGCCTTGATGCATTGATTCTCACCCTGCGTGCCTGGAAAGAACAGGGGCGCCTCAACCAAGGCGACGGCGTAGTGGTTGCCGCCAATACCTTCGTTGCCAGCGTAATCGCCATTACAGAGGTTGGACTACGGCCCATTCTGGTCGAGCCTGATCCCGACACTTTCAATCTCTCCGCCGATGGTTTGAAAGCGGCACTTAACGAACAGCCGAAGGCTGTTATTGCCGTACACCTCTATGGGCAACTATGCCCCATGCAGGAAATTCGCGTGATCTGTCAGGAGAATAATCTCCTCCTTCTGGAAGACAGTGCGCAGGCTCATGGTGCAATTCTGGATGGCAAACGCGCAGGCTCCTTTGGTGATGTTGCTGCATTTTCATTCTATCCTGCCAAAAACCTCGGCGCATTGGGTGATGGTGGCGGCATTGTCACGAATAACGCTGATTTGGCAAAGCTTTTGCGTGCCATGCGAAATTATGGCTCGGAAAAGAAATACTACCACCAGCAGACCGGCCTAAACAGCCGGTTGGATGAAATGCAGGCCGCGATGCTGGGTGTAAAGCTTCCTCATCTGGATGCAGATAATGCGAGACGCAGGCAGATTGCGGGTTTCTACCTTCGCAATATTTCAAACCCGGCAATTGTACTGCCCAAGGTTCTAGATGGAGATGAAAGCCACGTCTGGCATCTGTTTGTGGTGCGCACAAAACAGCGGGACGCATTGGCAAAACATCTGTCGGATGCGGGTATAAACACGGCCATCCACTACCCTGTCGCACCCCACAGGCAGCAATGCTACCAGGACCTCCTCGGTCATCTGAATCTCCCGGTCACAGAAGCGCTCCACAGCGATGTCTTGTCTTTGCCCATGAGCCCGGTGCTCACAGAAGATCAGGCCCAGCGCGTCGTCGATGCTGTCAACAGCTTTGAAGGCGAGGCGTTTTCAGCGTCTTGATCGTGAGCGCAGCCTGTCAGGTGTGCGCAATCTTCGTGAGATCAATTTCATACTGCTCATAGACCACCCCTCCCCCGCCAAACTCGCTTTTGAAGCGGTAAAGATCGTCATTGAGGATCAGGCCGTTATTTTCATTGCAAATGCCGAAGTCAAAAAAGCGCATGGAAGCGCCTGCGGCCTCCTGGATGATGTTCTCGAAAACTGCATCGAGTGCATTGGTTTCATATCCCGCCGCGCTTGAAGCAATATATTGCGCGTGCCAAACGGTCGGTGTTTTGAAAACGAGAACGCCTGCGGCAAGCGCGTCGTTGCAGGAGCCGGAATACAATTGGATTTCGTTTGGAAAACGGTCCGCAAGCATCGTAATTTCGTCAAGGCTGTGAACCGGGCTGGCACCATGCTTCCGTTTAAGATTGTCCGATACAACATCCCAAAATGCGGGAAGATTTTGGTTCTCGCTTTCGATCTTGATCAGCTTGCTTGCTTTTTTGAATGAACGCCTGCGCCGCGAACTGGGCTTCAGGCGCGCGCCAAGATCAATTGCCACCGAGAGATCGCAGCGCATGCGCACAGCACCCAAACGGAAAAGCCCGTAGAGATCGTCCTGCGCGGGTGACCGATGATAGATGTGAGGCACAGGTTTGTAGATGAAACGCTCAAAGCCTTTTGCCTTGTAATGTTCGGCGACCCCAACAAGCGCATCAAGCATTCTTTGGCCGGTGAGGCTCTGCCCGTGAACAATGCCGCCATAGGTAAGGCCCGGATGGCTGATAACCGTTTTTGGGTCGCGGAGATGTCGGGCCGCTGGCAAAACCCCCACCGGTTTGCCATCAAGCTCGATGACCAGAGATTGATCTTCAAAACGGTCGCCGTGATAGCTTGTAAAAAGCCTTTTGTGCAGAAAGGTTGCGTTGAGAGAACCATCGCACAGCGTGTCCCAGGTCTCTGCATCGCCATCCAGAAAGTCGTGGACTTCAACTATCATTCAACCAATTCCGCCAACCCAAACCCATCCACGCCGAATTCGTTGCCGTTGTAGAAACAGTAGGTCTTTCCATGAGCGGAAATGACCGCTGCATACATGATGGCGTCGCTGTCAAACTCGCCCGGCGTCACATCCAGCCCCATCTCATCATCGCGGCGTTCCCAATGAATGCCGTCAGACGATACAGCATAGCCCAGTCGGTATGCTCGCAGTGAACGCCGTCTTATCGAATAAAAGAGTTCGTAGCTGTCTTCACCGAGTTTCCTGACCCACGGGCGCCCAAAGCCATGTTCATCGGAGCCGGTGATTTCCATGATAACATCACCGTCCCCTGGCCATTTGATGCCGTCATCGGAGTGAATGACTCGGAGGTCATAAACCGGCATCGATTTTCCCTCGATCTCGGTCCAGCTGTTTCCGCCAATATACCACATGCGGACGTCATGATCGTCCTTCATCGCGAAAGCGCCACATCTGAAATAGAGTTCCGAATTCGTGCGATCCAGCACCGGCACCTGACTGTAGCGCGAGAACGTTTTGCCGTTGTCGTGACTCATCGCCAGGCCCGTGAAAATGCGGTATCGGATATTCGTGCAGATTTCGAACCCGGTATAATACATCAGCAGAGCATCGTCTTTTGCTACGATGCTAATCGGCATGACGCCGTTGTCGTCAAATGCCCCCGGTACACCCGGCATGAGGCAAGCCTCGTCATGAACCGCAATGACCTTGCTTGGGTCAGCGGCTGATACATCTACAAATGTAGCGTTCCCTCGCCCGGCATCATCAAGCGTGGTTACAAATACACGTATTGTCTCATCGTCTAATCGTACAGGCGTTGGGCACATGGCATGGCTTCTGGCCCAGGGTTTGGAACCATCAGGTGCCCACACAATCCCGCGCTTCACCCATTTCATTGCGGAACCTTGAAAAACCGCAAGGTCGAAATCTTGGCCGGTTGTGTAGCTTCAAGCCGGAAGAATTGTCCGGGCTCCGTACTGTGGTGAATATTGGCACAGGGCGCCAACCAGTTATCCGCGCCAATCTCGACATTGTTGGC
>JBNKQT010000049.1:0-7708 GCA_050297115.1 Ensifer sp.
CCTGCCCGTAATCTCAAGAATGCGAAGTCCGTTGGAATCGATCACAGATGTATCCACTCCGGAAATTGCAACGCCGCCAGCTGGGAGCGCCACCGGCACCGCGTCTTCGCCACCGGCCAGATACAAGACCGCGCCGAATACGAGAGCGAAACTCGTTCCCACAACAATCGCATAGCTTCGCAGCCCAAGCTGCCTCAGCAACCGCTCGAAAAACCCGACAGAACCACGCAAAAGGCCCTGGACCTTGCCCATCCGTCGCGCAGGACTTTCCCGACGCCTGGAGACATTATCATTCAAAACACGATAATGCGCCTTCATCGGCGTGCGGATCACTTCAAATTCCGCGTCCACAATTTCCGTTGTGCGCCGCTTGGCTGGCGTGTTTTTCTTCGCAGAAGCCTGCTCAGGAGGAATAAAATCATACCGTTTGCGTGCAGAACTCGAAGAATTCATGGCCAATATTCCCTCGGTTGTCCCCCGAAAGACAGCGCGCAAACAATCAGGGCATTGAAACGAATCCTTATGAGACGTAAACGATAATGGTTAATGCTTCGCAAAATGGCGGTATGCGAAGTGCGTAGGATCAACCAGCGAGGAAGCCGGAAAGACCGTGATTCATTTCGAAAATGTCGGGTTACGCTATGGTCTGGGACCGGAAATTCTGCGCGATCTGACCTTCGACATTCCCGAAAGCTCCTTCCAGTTTCTCACCGGCCCATCCGGCGCGGGCAAAACCACGCTGTTGAAACTCCTCTTCATGTCCCTGCAGCCCACCCGTGGACTTATCCGCATGTTCGGGCGCGACATTTCCTCCATCGACAGGCGAGAGCTGCCCATCCTGCGCCGCCGCGTCGGCATTGTCTTTCAGGATTTCCGTCTTCTCGACCATCTCACCACATACGAAAATGTGGCTCTGCCGCTACGCGTGCGCGGCAAGGAAGAAGCCTCCTACAAGTCGGACGTGATCGAACTTTTGAAATGGGTGGGCCTGGGCGAGCGCATCAATGTTCTGCCACCTGTCCTTTCCGGCGGTGAAAAACAGCGTGTCGCAATTGCACGCGCCCTCATCGACCGCCCCGAAATACTCCTCGCCGACGAACCAACAGGCAACGTGGACCCGCCCATGGCGCGTCGTCTCTTGAGCCTTTTTCTCGAACTTAACCGTCAAGGCACCGCCGTGGTCATCGCCACACACGATTTCTCGCTTATGGATCAGCTGGATGCACGCCGCATGATTCTCACCGAAGGGCAGCTGGAAATCTATGAGTGATACGCCCCGCAAAACTGGCGACAAAAAGCCGCAACGCCCCAAGCGACCGGAAGTCAAAACCCGGCCCCAGGGCTCCATAGTGCCGGCCGCAAATGTGCAAGGCACCGCCCTTATGGCGGTCATTGCCATCATGACGTTTCTCGCCTGCATCACGCTTGGCGGTGTTTCCATGGTGCGCGCAACGGCTGCCAGCTGGCAAAGCCAGATCTCCCGCGAGATCACCATTCAAGTCCGCCCCGACGATGGCCTGGACATGGAAGCAACCCTTCGTGAAGCACTGGATATTGCTCTTACCTTCACCGGCACCACAGGCGGCCGCGTGGTAGATCGCGAAGCCACGGCCCGCCTGCTTGAACCATGGCTAGGCTCAGGTCTCGATATCGACGAATTGCCCGTGCCCCGCCTCGTCATCGTCACGATCGACGAAAACGATCCGCCGGACTTTGAGAACATGCGGGAGATATTGAGGGAAAACATTCCGCAAGCCTCTCTTGATGATCACCGCACCTGGGTCGACCGGCTTGTCTCCATGGCACGCACCACCGTTGCCATCGGCACCGGTATCCTCATCCTGGTATTTTCCACAATGGTGCTCACAGTGGTGTTTGCCACACGAGGCGCTCTCGCCGGCAACCGCCACATTGTCGAAGTGCTGCATTTCGTGGGAGCAGAATCCTCTTTCGTCGCCAATGAGTTCCAGAAACACTTCCTGAAAATCAGCCTGAAAGCATCACTTGTCGGTGCAGCGCTGGCAGCCCTGGCCTTTGCAATTGCAGGCTGGTGGCAGTCGCAATCCCTTGCCACCCCTGAAAGCGATCAGGCGACAGCCCTTTTCGGCCAGTTCACGCTCGGTGCCATGGGCTATGTAGGCATTGCCATTACGCTCGGCCTGATCGCCGCACTGACAACACTGACCGCCCGGCTGACAGTTATGCGTACGATCGACGAAATTGATCTGATCCGCTCCAACCCCGCAAAAATCGACACAGCACTTTCGCAGTAATATCGCTTTAGTGAGTTCTAATTCCCTGTGCGCCAACGAATTTGCCGCTTTTTTTCTGTCCAATTCGGGCGTTAATGTTCCTCATGCTTGATTCGAGAAAAAGAGCAAAAAACTGGGCGCGAGACGCCGCCAAAGCGAAACCTGGCCGGGTAAACGGCCACGGTCGGCTTCGTTTTGCAATCTATCTCGCAATATTGCTCATCGGTCTGGCATTGGGCGGCTTCCTGCGCTTCAGTGACACGGTCGCCAAACTGACACCACCGCCAAACCCGCAAGCCGATGCCATTGTTGTGCTCACAGGCGGCTATCTGCGTATCGATCAGGCCGTCGGCCTGCTGGAATCAGGTGTTGGCAAGCGTCTTCTCATATCCGGCGTTAATCCCAATACCTCCGCTGACGATATCCGCAAACTGGCACGCGCACCTGAAGCCCTCTTCAATTGCTGCGTCGATATCGGTCGCGAGGCGCTCGACACCATCGGTAATGCCAGCGAAACAGCCGCCTGGGTTCGCAAACACGGCTACAATCGCGTTCTTGTTGTCACCAACAACTACCACATGCCCCGTAGCCTCATGGAGCTGGCGCGCACGGACCCCAAGACAGAATACATCGCATACCCGGTCATCAATACCGACTTGAAAACAGCAAACTGGATAGCCAAACCGCATACATTGCGGGCTATGCTTTCTGAATACGCCAAGCTTACATTGGCCCAGTTTCGCGCCGGACTCGGCATAGCCGGACATAATGGCCTTCGCGACACCACCGTGAAAGCCAATTCGAGCCTTTGAAGCTTGGGGGCACGGCCCTGATGTTTGAAGTTCTTTTTATTACGATCAAATTCGTGTAGGCAACAATCGTGCGTTGGGACGGATGCACGAAGCCAAAACGATGAACATGGGGGCAGGGCTTTTCAATGATCCTCTTGCGGTCAATCGCATTTACAATTGCGTTCTATCTGAACTTGATCATTCAAATGATCATTTTCATGCCGATTTACTTCTTCCTGCCTCGAAAAACTGCCTATTTCATTCCTAAAAACTGGGCTCGCTCCACCAATTGGCTTTTCGCCAAAATCGCAGGCGTCACCTTCGAAGTTGAAGGTCTGGAAAACCTGACATCCCAGCCGAGCATCATTTCACCGAAACACCAGAGCACCTGGGATACGATTGGTCTTATCCCCTATATCGATGACCCGATCTACATCCTCAAACGTGAACTTTTATGGATCCCGCTCTTCGGCTGGTTTGCCGCGAAACAGCGCATGATCCCGGTAAACCGCGCCGCACGCGGAAAATCCATGGCCGCTGTTATGGAACGCGCCAAGCTGGAAATGGCAACCGGTCGGCAATTGATAATTTATCCGGAAGGCACCCGCCGCCCCCCAGGCGCCGAGCCGATCTACAAATTCGGTATCGCGCGCCTCTACCGCGATCTGCAAATCCCGGTCGTGCCAATCGTCCACCATGGTGGCCTGTTCTGGCCGCGGCGCTCGCTGCGCAATCAGCCCGGTCACTTCAAGGTCAAAATCCTGCCCCCCATCCAACCGGGCATGGACACTGAAGCATTCTCCAAACATCTAATGAACGTTATGGAAAGCGAAAGCGACGCGCTTCTGGTTGAAACCATTGAGGCCAACCCGCATTTGCAGCTAGCACCCACAGCAGCTGCCCGATACAAATTCTTGAAAGAGCAAGAGGCCTGAGAGCGCTCAGTCACCTTCCATGGCACTCATAACGTGCTCAAGCCAGCCGTCGCGAATGCCGATTTCGCGCAAATGCGTTACCGTATTGCGCACATAAACATCGTTCGGGCCGGACTGCCCCACCGCATAAGACGCCACGGCAGCAGCCTCATCAACACTGATCTTGCCCGCATATTGCTCATGCGCGCGATCCGCAACATAGGTCACCGCCCTCACCCGGCGATTGTCGTCAAGAAGCGCCGGCACCATCTTTTCGACATAGACATTGGTCACCAATTCACGCTCACGCAGATAGTCCAGAACCTGGTTGCGATTATCGGGGCTCACTTTGAAAGCCACGCCCTTGCAGCTTCCGCCCCGATCCAGCCCCAACACGAGGCCCGGCTTTTCCTGCGTGCCGCGATGCACCCACGAGCGAATGCATAGCGCCCTATGATAACCAAAAGCGCGTGCCAGCTGCCGTTCCTCGAAAGGGAAATCCGGCCGCCACATCAAGGAGCCATAACCAAAGACCCAAAAATCTTCCAATTCCTCAGCCAAATCGTCTAATCCTGTATCGGCAAATCAGGGGACCTATATGTCATCATCCAGCCGGAACCAAAACAGTTCGAAAAAAATATTGCGTCTTGGCATCGCCATCGTCGCCTTCTGCCTGCTTTACACTGGCCTGTGGTTCTTTGGAACCAGCCAGGCAAAAAGCTGGATTGAAAACCAAATTGCCGCCAACCGCCTTCAGGGCATGGCACTTTCCTGCGATGGCCTCGACATAAAGGGCTTCCCCTTCCGCATCGGCATATTCTGCAATTCCGTCTCCGCCAACAACCCCACCGACACGACTGGTCTGTCGCTCGGCGCTTTGCGTTCGGCAGCGCAAATTTATGCACCCGGCCATGTGGTCTTTGAAGTCGATGGCCCTGCCATCTACCAACCGCAACCCGGTTTCCAGGCAAACCTGAACTGGGACATCATGCATGGCAGCGTCATTGCAGGCCTCGACGGAGTCGATCGCACTTCAATCGAAACCAACAAGGTAAGCGCCAAACTGGCATCAACACTCGCCGCCGAAACCGCCACACTGACAACTGATCACGGCGAACTGCACCTCAGACGCAACAATGGCGATCTCGATATCGCATTGTTTTCAACCGGAACCGACCTTGGCACCTCCTTCACCGCCAGTAAGCTCCCGGCCTTCTCGCTCACCGCAGAGATGACACTTGCCGATTTCGCGCCCGTTCTGGAGGGCAAAGGCCCACCACCAGCAGACACCGTCAAAGGTCAGATCCGGCAATTGGCATTTGATTTTGCCGATCAGGGCAGGCTGGCGCTCACCGGCCCCTTCACACGTGACCCGGATGGGCTGATCTCCGGCAATTTTGATCTCGAAGCCGATAATCTGGAGCCGTTAGCCCGGCTGTTAATCGGCGCTTTCCCCGATGCACAACAGGCAATCGAAATTTCCCAACAGCTCCTGAAGAGCCTCTCTCCAAACGGTAGCGACGCCCGCGTGCGCCTGACGGTCAATCGCGGCACAATCCTGCTTGGCGTTATCCCGGTTGGGTTTATTCCCCCGGTTTAGAAGAACCACGGCCAAAATCAGGCTCTGCCGTATCCTGACCCGCCTCAATGATAGAGCGGCGAATGGCTCGTGTATGGGTGAAAAGATCAATCAACTTGTCGCCATCACCCCAGCGGATTGCCCTCTGCAAATAGGCAAGATCTTCTGAAAACCGCGCCAGCATTTCCAGAATGGCGTCCTTGTTGTGCAAACAAACATCGCGCCACATGGTCGGATCAGACGCTGCAAGGCGGGTGAAATCGCGAAAACCGGATGCAGAATATTTGATGATTTCCGATTCCGTCACCGTCTCCATATCCGCGGCCGTGCCAACAATATTGTATGCTATGATATGTGGAAGGTGCGAAACGATAGCCAGCACTCTATCGTGATGATCGGGGTCCATATCCTCGACCTTGGAGCCGAGCGCCTCCCAAAATGCCTTGAGCCTGGAAAGTGCGTCCCCGTCCGTATCCGGCAACGGCGTCAGCAGGCACCAGCGCCCCTCAAAAAGCCCTTCAAAGCCCGCATCCGGACCGGAATGCTCCGTACCGGCCAACGGGTGACCGGGAATGAAATGAACGCCTTCCGGCACATGAGGTTGCATCTGCGCAATCACAGAGGCCTTGGTAGAGCCGACATCGGTCAGAATCGCGCCGGGTTTCAGATCATCCTTGATTGCCTTGGCCACGGCGCCGGAAACGCCCACAGGCACAGAAACGATGACCAGATCAGCATCGCGCACCGCCTCTGCCGGATCGGTCGTATAAACATCACCCAGCCCAAGCTCTTCAGCCCGCTTCAGCGTTTCCTTACTGCGCGTGGAAACGATAACCTGCCCGGCAAGCCCGCGTGCCTGCACGTCACGCGCAATCGATGAACCAATCAGGCCAATACCGATCAAGGCAATCTTTTCAAACATTTCAGTCACTGGCCTACCGTCCCATAAAATCGCCCAGCGCTTCAATCACGCCGCGATTTGCCTCTTCCGTTCCAATCGTCATGCGCAGCGCATTTGGCAGTCCATAACCCGCCACAGCCCGCAAAACATAACCACGTGATGAAAGAAAGGCATCAGCATCCGGCGCCCGCTTTCCATTTTCATCGGGGAAATGGATCAGTACGAAATTGGCAACCGATGGCGTCACCTTCAGGCCGAAACCTTCCAATGCCTGTGTCATCTTCTCAACCCAGGTGAGGTTGTGATCCACCGCCGTTTCAACAAATGCCTGATCCCGCATGGCAGCAGCGCCCGCAGCAATTGCCGCTGCATTCACATTAAATGGCCCACGCACACGATTGAGCGCACCCAGTATTTCCACCGGCCCATAGAGCCATCCGATACGTGCAGCAGCCAACCCGTAAATCTTGGAAAAGGTCCGCGTCATCACAACATTCTTGGCCGAAGAGACAAGCTCAATGCCAGCCTCATAATCGTTGCGGCGCACATATTCCGCATAGGCTGCATCCAGCACCAAAAGAACATGTGATGGCAAATTGGCGTGCAGACGGCGAATATCTTCCATAGGCACATAGGTGCCCGTGGGATTACCCGGATTGGCAATAAAAACCACTTTGGTCTTGTCCGTTACAGCTCCAAGAATGGCGTCCACATTCACCCGGCAATCATCTTCCGGCACGGTCACAGGGGTGGCACCCGCCGCCATGATCTGGATTTTGTAAACCAGAAAGCCGTGCTGCGTGATGATTGCCTCGTCACCAGCGCCCAGATAGCAATGCGCAATCAGGCCCAGAAGCTCATCCGAACCATTACCGCAAATAATGTTGGCCGGGTTCAACCCATGCACAGCGCCAATTGCATCACGCAATGCCTCCGACTGTCCGTCCGGGTAAAGCTCCAAATGATCCGCAGCTGCCTTGAATGCTGCAATCGCCTTGGGGCTTGCGCCCAACGGTGTCTCGTTTGAAGAAAGCTTGTAAACCTTCTCGACACCTTCCACATGGTCTTTGCCCGGCACATAAGCGGCAATATCCATCACACCGGGACGCGGGGTCGGCAAGGTTTTCTCAGCACTCATATGGACAGTCCTTGAAAAATGGAGAAAGGCTTCTCATGCGAGGCCTTGGAATAAAGGGCTTCAGCCGCTTTGTCGAGGGGTATGCGGCAGCCGCGTTGTCGGTATGCCTTGTGGCGCAATAACCGGCACGAAA